>NZ_LMOM01000065.1:300000-457504 GCF_001424185.1 Deinococcus sp. Leaf326
AAAGTCGGCGCTGGGCGGAATGACGCGGGTTTCGTGCAGCATGGCAGCGATCTGGTCGTTGGCCTGGGTCATGGCGGGAACCTCCGGAAAGCAGGGCGGGGCTCGGGGCGGCAGGCGGGAGCATAAATGGGCCCCGGCCTGGGCCTCCTGGTTGTCGATTCCCTCACTCTAGCGCCCGCCTCCGGAGACATGACGCCGTGCTCCCTCAGCAGGCCGGAGGGGACGCTGGGAACTCGCTGGGCGATACGGTCCCCGCCCACTCCCAACCTTGGGATCATCGTACAACTCGAAGGTCTAGCGGGACCACTGCCGCGCCTCCAGCAGCTCCGGCACCGCCCCGAAGATCGCTGGGTCGGCCCTCTCACTGGCCCTGGCCCGCTTGCTCCAGCGCGACGTACAGATACACCGTCTCCCGGGGGTTCACGGCCTCGACCTCCGATGAAATCGGGAGTCTGTCGCCTAGCCTTCCCGCTACGCCACGGCGTTTCCCTTCGGCCATCAGCGCAGCAGGTCCGCAGGCATGTAGCCGGACGTGACGTGTAGGTCGTACCCGGCGCGCACGGCGTAACGGCCCCAGCCCAGCGCGGAGAGGCCCAGGAAGCCCCGGGGGTCGTTGAGCCGGTGGTCTTCCTGGCGGTGGTAGTAGCGGCCGTGTCCACGTAGCACGCCCACCAGCGCCGTGTTGACGTGTTCCTCCTCACCGAGAGCCAGCGCAGAGATCATGTCGTAGACCGGCACGATCAGATCGTCGACGTAGCTGTACTCATCGGGTCGCAGGTGGGCGTGACCGGTCAGTTCCAGGCCGCGCCGCACCGTTTCGGGCAGTTCCGGGGACTGGTGCCAGAGCTGCTGGGTGGCTGCCACCAGCAGATACGCGCACTCGGGAAAGGTGGTGGAACTGCGGCGGATCAGGTCCAGCGGCACGTCGCTGAGCGGGTTGACCACATCACTCTGATCGGTGGCGAGGGCGCAGGAAAACCCGTCCATCCAGCGGGCCACGGTCGTGCGGGACGTCGGCCCGGTCGAGACCTGAGGCACGCCCTGAAGGCCGAGCAGGGAGACGGGCACCGTCGCCTGGCCTGCGGGAAAAGCGGCGAGCCGGAACAGGGAGTCGACCGTGTCGGCAGCCAGCACCAACAGCTCCCGCATTTCCTGGGCAGAGCCGCCGCGCAGATTGAGCAGACCGGCTTTCTTGATCGCGTCGTCGGAAATCAGAGCCAGATCGTAGTCCTGAAATTTGACCAGGCCCGCCGCCTCGCTGGCGAAGTTCCGGTCGAGCTGTTTCAGTCTGTCCCCGAGGGCGTCGTACACAAACTCTTCCGGCTGGTGGCTGGCGACGTTCACGGCTGACCCGGACGCAGGATGAAGTCACTGGCCTCGATGCCCACCGACTCGTCCCCGCCGGTGCCCGAACGGATGGGGGCGCGCACTTCCATATAGGTCAGGGTACGGTCTCTGAGTGCCGAGTCCACGGCGTCCATGACCGCCGCATTGTTCCGGTTGCCCCGCATGATCTCGATGATCTCGTTCATGTATTCCGGCGTCCCCTGCTGCGCCCGGCCCGCGCGGGTCATCCGTGACCCCAGGGGGCTGCTGCCTCCCTTCGCCTCGATGATGACAAGGTGCACCTCACCGCTTTTCAGCGTGACGCACCAGACCTGATCGAAGTCGCCAGCGCGGTTGGGCTGGTCAGCCCCCCCATAGAGCCGCGTGACCTGCTCGGCGTCCGAGAACCTGCTCTGGATGTAGGATTCGGCGGCGTAATCCCCGAGCTGGGCGCTGTGCTTGTTGATCTCGTTGCGCAGCCGGTGCAGTTCCCCGAGTTCGGCTTCGGTCATGTTCAGGCCACGGTCGGTCAGGCCCTGTTCCTGCGCCCTGGCCTCAGCTCGCTGCCGGATCACCGGCTCAAGCTGTTCCTGATACGTCTTGACCGCGTCCTGACTGAGCTTACGGCCGCTCATCACGTCACGCACCCCGTCGGGCGTCGACACCTGTTGGCCTTGCTTGTCGGTGACGGTGGTGTCCTGAGGCCAGTCCAGGCGGGCCTTGGGGCCCTTCTGTGCCCGGATCAGCTGTCCGGCCGGTTCAAAGCTCCGGGACTGCGCATTGAAATAGAACTCCTCGCCCTCGTAGCCAGGATTGCGCCGCAGCACCGGCTCGCTCTTGCCGGGGGGCAAGATCCAGTGATGCCCGTCCGGAGCCGCGCCCGGCGTATCCCCGGGGGGCCAGTTCAGCTGCTTGGCCTTTTCCAGGCCCCTGGACACGTAGGCGTCGACCGCGTCGTCCACATCCCTCAAATGTGACGGAGTCGTCTTGGCCTCTTTGCCGAAGGCCTCGGCGTAATACCGGGCCTGGTCCCCCGCCTCGAGGTACTGACGTTGCCTGAGCGGCTGGTCCTCCAGGTGGGCCGCCTCCTGACGGTACCGGGCGGCCAGTTCCTCGTGCTTGAGCTGCTCATGTTCATACTGTCGCCGCAGCGACCCGGCCGGGGCCTCTTGACGAGGAAAACCGAACAGGTCATGCAGCCGTGCGCTGGCCTTGCCCAACGGACTGTTCTCCGCCCTCAGTTCACGTGCACGGCTCACATGGGCCTCAACCGATGCGCGGGTGGCGTGGGGACTGAGTTCTACCCGGGTCTGTCCTGAGGTATACCCCCTGACCCGCCCGGACTCTCCGCGCAGCACCGGATTGACCTCCGTACGCACCACCCCCCGCCGGTTGCCGGTCAGGTCGTTCACCACGTCGCCCGCGCGGTTGCCGGCGCGCTCGCCCAGGGTCTGCGCCCGCTCGGGCAGGCTGGGGCGTGCGCCAGTGCCTGCGGGGGCACCTTCGGGCGTGGCGGCGCGGGCATTGCGGGTCGCGACCCCGTGCGCGGCCACACCCGCCCCCGTGCCGATGGCCATCATCATCAGGGTCTCGGGGTTGGTCAGGTTCTTCAGGGCGTCGCCCAGGCTCATGCCGCCCATCACGTCGCCCATCACATTGCCGCCCAGGTCGAAGGTGGTGCCCAGCGCGAAGCCGGCCGCCTTCTGGGTCAGGCCACCCCCCAGCGCGCCCATGGCCCCCAGCTTGCCGATCAGGGCCCCGCCCGCGCCCCCCAACGCCCCACCCGCCGCGCCGATGAGGGCGGCCTTGCCCACCCCGTCGAAGACGCTCTTCTGGTATTTGGCCTCCATCCCGATGTTGTCCACGGCATTGTTGGCCATCTGGATCACGGCGCCGCTCGCCGCTCCGACAATGGCGCCGCCCACGATGGCCCCGATGGTTCCGGCCGCGGCCCCTGCCCCCAGGGCTCCGGCCATCGCGCCGACCGCCCCGATCACGGCCGGCCCCGCCACGACCGCCACCACGATGATCACGGCGACCATCAGGGCGATCTTCACCCAGGATTTCCAGCGCGGCTGAACCTGGGCCGCCGCCTCCTCGGCGTTCTGGCGGATCTGCGCGTCCTCGTTGGTGAAGTTGCCCTCCAGCGCCTTCCTCAGCGGCCCGACGGTCGCCTGGAGCTGGGCCGGCAGGCCACTCAGCGTCTTGCCGTAGAGGTCTTCGAGGCCCTGCGTGAGGCCCGCCAGGGTCTCGCCGCTCGCCTGTCCCTCCTGCTCGCTGCCCTGCCGGTGCGCCTGCGTCAGCTCCTGAAAGAGGGCCAGGGCCTGCGCGACCACGCCCGCCCCCGCCTGATCAAATCCCCCGGCGAGGCCCGCCGCCTGCTGCCCACCGGACTGCGCCGCCTGGCCCAGCGCCGCGCCCGCCTGCGCCGCGCCCTGGCTCAGTCCAGCACTCAGGCCTGCGGCGCTGCGGCCCAGTCCGGACTGGGCACGCTTCATGCCGGCGGCGACACTGCTCTGCGCACCCGCCAGCAGCTGGGCGAGCTGTTTGGGATCAGGCGCCTGCGAGGCGCGGATCTGCCGGTCGAACCCGGCGAGGCTGCGGTCGAGTTGCCCGGCTACGCCCTGAACGCTCTTCTGGAGGCCGGCCTGCGCGCTGCTGGCCTGCCGGCCGAGGCCAGCGGCCTGGGTCTGGGCCTGACGCGTGACGGCGGCCACGCTGCTGCCCTCCGCGCGGCTCAGGCTGCTCAGGGTGCCTGCCAGCTGCGTCTGGAGGGCGGCCGTCAGGCTGCGGTAGGCGCTCATGGCCTGCGTCCGGGCCTGGCGCTCGCGCGCGTCGAGGCGCTTGTGGCTGGCCGTGAGCTGCTCCTGAAGAAGCTTGAGGGTGCTCTGGAGGGCAACGTCGATGTTGCTCAGGTCCTTGCCCATCCCGCCGTCGGGTCCGACGAGCCGCTGGGCCTCGTCGTCGGCCTGTTCCCGGAATCCCGGCGCGTAGGCCTGCCCCACATCGCGGGCGGCTCCGGCGCGGGCCTTCCAGCGGTTGTCGGTCAACGGGCCATCCAGAAAGCTGTCGTTCTCGCCGGTCACGTTCGACTCGTACGCGCGGGCCTGGGTCTCGGCGCGGTCCCTGGCCTGGGCACCCACCGCGTCCCCGGCCTGGGCATACTGCGGCACCACCGCCTGATACGCGGCGCGCACGGCGGTCTTCTGCGCTTGAGCGCCGGTGCGGGCCTGTCCCGCCGCCTTGGTGTGCGCGGCCGTGACCTTGGCGCGCGCCGCGCGTGTGGCGGCCGGCAGGCCCGCGAGGGTCCGCGTGTGCTGCGCCGTGACCTGCGCGCGGCTGCTGGCGGCGCGCCCCGTGACACGGGCACGGCTGCGCGCGAAGTGGCCCCGCAGGGTGCCCTGCGCCCGGCCCGCTGCCGCGCGCACCTGCGCCTGCGCCCGCACCGCCCCAGCCTGAATCTGCCGTCCCAGCGTCCGGCCACTGGCCTGCACCGCCGCGACCTGTTGCCGGCTGCGTTTCAGGAACCCGCTGGCCAGCGCTCCCGCCTGCGCGTGGCGCTTGGCGGCGGCCTTCAGGGCAGTCTGGGGATTTACGCCCGCCCGTTTTAGGGCGGCCCGGTCGAGCTGCGGCTTGGCGAACCTGGTCTTGCCCGGCGCTCCCAGCATCACGGCCGCAGGGGTGACGGTCCTGGTTGCCTGTTTGGGAAAAGTGAGGACCGGCTTGCGGAGCTGCGCCGCGACGGTCTTGGGCGCCCTGGCCGGGGCCGGGCGGAGGGCGGCGGCCCGCCCGACCAGCGGCCTGGGTGTGGCCTTCCGGAAGGTGGCGAGGGCCTGCTTCTGGCCCGCCTGAAACGCCTGTACATGCTGCGCGCGGGCGATCCTGGGCCGCGCCGCGCCCGGTACCCGCCGGCTCCGGGACGTGACCTCCGGCGGCCGCGCGGGTGGGAGCCTGGACGCGGTTTCGGCGCCGGGTGGGCGCGGGGCTGCCGAGGATCCGGGCCTCACCATGTCCTTCCGCCGCTGCTCGAACATGCTCCACTGTACCCCCACCGGGGGAGGCCGCGGGCCACAGCCGAAACCGCCCCGGAGGGCGGTCTCCCGTGTCCCGGCGCGTCCCTCAGGCGAACTGGGCCAGCACGCCTTCCAGACGCTCCTTCTGCGCGCCGAAGTCGGCCACGCGGCGGCGTTCCTCCTCAATCACCTCGGCGGGCGCGCGGGCCACGAAGCCCTCGTTGCCCAGCTTGCCCTGCGCCTGCTTGATCTGCTTGTCGAACTCGGCGAGGCGCTTTTTCTGCTTGCCCACCCAGTCGGCGAGGTCCACCGTGCCCTCCAGAGGCGCCAGCACCGTCACGCCCCGCTCGACGGCGGAGAGGGTACGGCCCACAAGCTCCGGCACGAGCATCACGCGGGCAATCGCCTCGACTACGCGGGCATTTTCGGTCACGGTGGGGGCGAGGTCGCCCTGCACCGCCACGTCCAGGCGGTCCTGCGGCGAGAGGCCGAGTTCGCCCTTGAGGCTGCGGGCGCCGTCTACGGCCGCGCGCAGGGCGCTGAAGGCCCGCACCGCCTCGGCGTCGTGCAGCGCGGCGTCGGGGTGGGGCCAGCTGTGCAGCGCGAGCTGCCGACGGTGGCCCAGCGCCGTATACAGCTCCGAGGTCACGAAGGGCATGAAGGGATGCAGCAGCTTGAGGATGTGCTCCAGCACGCCCTTGAGCGTGACCAGCGTGCCGAGGTTACCCGAGGCCAGCGCCGGCTTGGCCGCCTCGATGTACCAGTCGCAGAACTCGTCCCAGGTGAACGTATACAGCGTGCGGATGGCTGCCCCGATGTCGAAGGCGTCGAGCTGCGCCGTCGCCTCGGCCGTCACGGCGTCGAGCCGGCTGATGATCCAGCGGTCGGCCAGGGTCAGGTCCTCGCGGTGCCGGACCATCGCCAGCGCCTCGCGGCTGCGCAGGGTTTCCTTCTCACGCGGGTTCACGGCGTTCAGGACGTAGTGGGTCAGTTCGTCGTCGCCGTCCAGGCCGGGCGCGGCCTCGGACAGCCGCAGCAGGGCGAAGCGCGCCGCGTTCCACAGCTTGTTGGCGAAGTTGCGCCCCTGCTCGAAACGCCGGGGATCGTGCTTGATGTCCTGCCCGCCGGTCGAGAGGAATGTGAAGGCGAAGCGCGAGGCGTCCACCCCGTACTCGTCGAACAACTCCAGCGGGTCCACGCCGTTGCCCTTGCTCTTGGACATCTTCTGGCCCTTGGCGTCGAGGTACAGGCCATGCAGCATGACCGTCCCGAAGGGCGCTTTGCCGGTCAGGCCGTAGCCCGCCATCTGCATCCGGGCCACCCAGAAGAACAGGATGTCGTAGCCGGTCACGAGCACCTGGGTCGGGTAGAACTTGCGGAAATCCTCGCTGTCGGTGTCGGGCCAGCCCAGCGTGGAAAAGGGCCACAGGTTCGACGAGAACCACGTATCGAACACGTCGGGGTCGCGGCGCAGGTTCAGGTGGCCATAGCGCGGGTCCTTGTCGCAGTCGAGGTCGGGCTTTTCGGGGCTGGGCACGTACACGTTCCCTTCCTCGTCGTACCACGCCGGAATCTGGTGGCCCCACCACAGCTGGCGGCTGATGTTCCAGTCACGGATGTTCTCCAGCCAGTCGCGGTTGACCTTGCCGTAGCGCTCGGGCACGAGGCGCATCTCGCCCTTGTCCAGGCCTTCGAGCACCTGCTCGGCGAAGGGCTTCATGTGCACGAACCACTGCTCGCTGACGATGGGTTCGACCGGCACCTTGGTCCGCTCCGAGAGGCCGATGGCGGTCTCGTGGTCCTTTTCTTCCAGCAGGTCGCCGGATTCGGTCAGCGCCGCCACGACCGCCTTGCGCGCCGCGAAGCGTTCCAGACCCTGGAAGGCCGCCGGCACGAGGTCGTCGGTGGTGAGGTTGCCGTGCAGGTCGATCACGCTGGGGCGCGCGAGGCCGTGGCGCTCGCCCACCTCGAAGTCGGTGGGATCGTGAGCCGGGGTGATCTTGAGCGCGCCGACGCCGAACTCCATCTCCACGGCCTCGTCTGCGATGATCGGCACCGTGCGGTCCGTGAGGGGAATGCGCGCCCGCCCCCCGACGAGGTGCGCAAAGCGCGGGTCCTGCGGGTGAACGGCGATGGCCTGGTCGGCAAAGATGGTCTCGGGGCGCACGGTGGCGATGCGGATCTCGCCGGGTTCGCCGTTGCTGGCCGCCGCCTGCGGGTCTTCGAGCTTGTACGACAGGGTATACATCTTGCCCTTGCGTACCTCGCGGTCGATTTCCAGCTCCGAGAGAGTGGTCTGGGCGGCCGGGTCCCAGTTCACGATGCGCTCGCCCCGGTAAGCGGCGCCCTCGTGGTACAGCTTCACGAACTGATGGCGCACCGCGCGCGACAGGCCCTCGTCCATCGTGAAGCGCTCGCGGGTCCAGTCGGCGCTGACCCCCAGGCGCGCGAGCTGTCCCAAGATCACGCCGCCCGACTCCTGCTTCCAGTCCCAGACGTGGTCCAGGAACTTCTCGCGGCCCAGGTCGTGACGCGACACGCCCTGCTCGCGCAACTGGCGCTCGACGACGACCTGCGTGCTGATCCCCGCGTGGTCCATGCCCGGCAGATACAGCGCCTCGAAACCCTGCATGCGCTTGTAGCGGATCAGGGTGTCGATCAGGGTGTTGTCCAGCGCGTGGCCCAGGTGCAGGCTGCCGGTCACGTTGGGCGGCGGGATGACGATGGTGAAGGGTTCCTTGCCGCTCGTGGCGTCGGCGCGGAAGGGCTCGCTGCGCCAGCGGGCCACCCAGCCGGGCTCGACGGCCTGCGGGTCGAAGGACTTGGCGAGGGTCGAGGCGTCGTTGAGTTCGGCGGCTTCGGGCAGGGTGGGGGTCGGGTCGGTCATGTCTGGGACTCCTTGAAGGGGTTGAGCAGGCGGTGAAGGTGGGGCAGGGCGGCGTCCATCTCCCAGTCGAGGGCCGGGGCGTGCAGGGCGGCCCACCGGAAGCGGAACAGGTGGGGGCCGCTGCCCGCAGCGTTCGCCTCGGTATGGTCCCAGGTATCGGGCAGGTCGGCGGGGGCACTCAGGGCATAGGCGTGGCAGACCTGCCGAGTCAGACGGTCGGGAAGCTCGGCTTCCCAGAGGTACGACACGAGGAACTGCGGGCCGCCCAGCGACAGACCGGATTCCTCCCGCAGTTCGCGGATTGCCGTCTGGGCCGGGAATTCTCCGGGTTCCACACCCCCTGCCGGAAGCTGCACGCCGGAGTCGTCCGGCACGTGGTCAAAGACCAGCAGCCGGCCGGGCCGAGAGACGAAACACAGCACCTTTTCGCGCAGCCCACGCGCGGCGGCGGCGGCCCTGGCCTTCGCCTGAGTGTCGTAGAACGTCACCATTTCTTCTCCCCTCCCCCGGCTCTGGCCTGAGCGACCACGAAAAACGTCCCGTCCGCCGTGCCCAGTTCCAGTGCTGGAACGGACCCTGTGCGGACGAGACGTGAAGGCCGTGTCCCGTGGTACCACCGCGTTTCCCCCCTGCATGAGGGGCGCTCGATCTGCGCTGTCACGGGCGCGGCCCGGACGGGTCTAGCCGCCCTGGGGCGGGGTCTTCCGTCGTGCTCGCGGGCGACGTTCTCCGGTGGCCTTCCCGCCCGGCCCTCTCAGTCGTGGGGCAGGCTTCCTGTGGGCGCCGCTCCGGGTACTCTTCCCGGTCACTGCCCACAAAGTCTACGGGCTGGCCGGGCCGCTTTTCAATCGGCGGCCCCACACTCGGGGCGGCCGGCTGCGGCAAAGGCGCCCAGCCGGCCGGGGTCAGCCGACTTCAATGAGGCCGCCGGTCATGAAGGGCCGGAGGGTATCGATCACGCCGCGCGGGGGCAGGCCGGCGCGGTCGATCAGCTCACGCAGCGTGAGGTTCTGGCGCACGAGGCTCAGCAGGCGGTACTGCTGGCGGGTGACAGGCTGCTGGTCGCTCCAGCGGCTGCTCAGGCGCAGCGGGCGGCCCCACTCGGGAAAGACGCGCAGCAGCGTGCCCCAGGCTTCCTGGTCGCCCAGCATGCCCACCAGGGCCTGGTCGGCGCGCAGGTTCAGGGTGCGCTGCGGCGCCGGCTCGTCGGGCACGAAGAAGAAGGTACCCGAATCCAGGCTGCTCAGCAGTTGCAGGGCGTGGGGGCCGCTGAGCGCGCCGCTGTGGGCGTGGACCAGCTCGCCGGGCGCGAACCACAAGCTGCCGCCGCGCAGGTGCTCGACAGTCAGTCGGCCGCCCCGCCCGCTGGAGAGCAGCATCTGCATCACCGGCAGGAAAGGAAAGACGCTGAGATCTCCGCTGACCATAAGTTCATCCTCAGTGTAAAGCCTCCATGAAGCCGGGAAGCTCTGGTCAACTGACCCGGCGCGCAGGGGGAGGCCCGGCGCTGGGGGGGGTCCGCCTCCCCCCCGGGCCGGCCGGGTCACGGCCTGCCTACATCGCCCGGTGCCGGGGTCAGTTCACCTGCCGCTCCTGGCCCGCCCACAGCTCGGCGCGCAGCACGAACTTCTGGAATTTGCCGCTGGCAGTCTTGGGCAACTCGTCGCGGAATTCGTAGTGCTTGGGCACCTTGAAGCCCGCCAGGCGCGCGCGCACATGCGCCGTGAGGTCCTCGGGACTGGCCGCATGGCCGCCGTGCAGCGCGACGAAGGCGCAGGGCACCTCGCCCCAGCGCGGGTCGGGCATGGCGACCACCACCGCCTCGCGCACGGCCGGGTGGGCGTAGAGCGCACCCTCGATCTCCACGCTGCTGATGTTCTCGCCGCCCGAGATGATCACGTCCTTGTTGCGGTCGCGGATCTCGATGCGGCCGTCGGGGTGTGTGACCGCCACGTCGCCCGTGTGGAACCAGCCGCCCGCCAGCGCCCTGGCGGTCGCCTCCGGGTTGCGGAAATACCCCTTCATGACGAGGTTCCCGCGCACCATGATCTCACCCAGCGTCTGGCCGTCGTGGGGCACCGGGGACAGGTCCTCGGCCAGCACGTCCACCTCGCCGGCGAGCAGCATCTCGAACCCCTGGCGGGCGACCAGCGGCGCGCGCTCGGCGGTGGGCAGGGCTTCTTGCTGCGCGCTCAGTTCGGCCACAGTGATGAGCGGGCTCGTCTCGGTCAGGCCGTAGGCCTGCGTGACGTGGAAGCCCAGAGCGTTCATATCCGCGATGGTCCGCGCGTGCGGCGGGCTGCCGGCAGTGGTGACCCGCACGGGCCGGGACAGCGGGCGCGCCGTGGCGGGGTCGGTGAGCATCGAGAGGACTGTGGGCGCGGCGCACAGGTGCGTGACCCCGTAGGTCTCGATGGCGGCGTAGGCCTCGGCGGCGCGGACCAGCGGGAGCGTGACGTGGGTGACGCCCACCCCGAAGCCGCTCCAGACTCCGCCCCAGCCGTTGGCATGGAAGTCCGGCAGGGTGTGCAGGTACACGCTGTCCTGGTCGAACTTGAAGGTGTAGATCGTCTCGGCAGCGTTCAGCAGGCAGCCCCGGTGCGTGAGCATCACGCCTTTGGGGCTGCTCGTCGTGCCGGAGGTGAAGTTGATGGTGAGGGTGTCGTCCTCGTCATGGACCGCGTAGGGCAGGGGCGAGGCGTCCTGGGCGGCCAGCCTCGCCTCGAAGGCGGCCCCCGCCTCACCCTCGCCCAGGACCCAGACCTCGGTGCCCAGGTCGCGGGCGGCGTCGCGTACGCGGGGCTCCAGCGACTCGTCGACCAGCAGCAGCCGCACCTCGGCGTGCCGCAGCTGAAAGGCGTACTCCTCGGCACTCAGGCGCGTGTTGAGCGGCACGAGGACCGCGCCCGCCCAGGGCACCCCCGCGTAGGCCAGCAGGCCGCCGTGGGTGTTGGGCGACAGCACCCCGACCTGCGCCCCCGCGTAGCCCGCCGCCCCGACCGCGCGGGCCAGCCGGTAGATGCGCTCACCCCACTCGCGGTAGGTGAACTGCCGTCCGCCCGGCTCGGTCACCGCCACGCGGTCGGGGTAGACGTTCAGGCCACGGCGGACCAGGTCGAGGGGCGTCAGCGGCGTCTTCATGGGCAGACCTCCGGGGGAGCAGCAGAGGGAGCGGAACGTGGGTTGTCGGTTGTGGGGCCACTGTACTCCGTCGCCCCGGCCCGCTTCACCCTCTCCCCCGCCGTGGTGCAGACCTGTGCAGCCCATCCGACCCGCCTCTACGGCCGGATCGGCGCGGCTGGGTCAGCGCGGTGCAGAGACCTCCGGCGGGGTCTGTGCCCCTGAAGTCTAGGCCGCCCGCCGCCGCGCGCCCGTGACCTCCAGCGCGTGCACGGCCAGCCCGGCGAGGATGCCCCAGAAGGCCGCCCCGATGCTCAGGGGGGTGACGCCGCTGAGGGTGATGAGGACCACCAGTGCGGGCGCGAGGCTGCCCGGCGCGTCCCGGAACCCCGCCAGGAGGCTGCTGCCGATGGCCGCCAGCAGCGCCAGCCCGGCGAGCGCCGCGAGGGCCTGCACCGGCAGGATGCCCAGCAGGTGCAGGAAGGTGCCCGCGAACAGCCCGAACACGATGTTGAACACGCCCGCCCACACGGCCGCCGTGTAGCGCCGCGCGGGGTCGGGGTGCGCCTCGGGGCCGCTGACGATGTTGGCGAGGAGCGCCCCCAGGGTCAGGTTGTGGCAGCCTACGAAGGCGGCTGCCGCGCTCGCCAGCCCGCAGACGCGCAGCACCGGCCCCGGCGCCGGCTCGTAGCCGTTGACCTTCAGGACCCCGAATCCCGGCACGAACTGTCCGGTGAAGGCCAGCAGCGTGAGAGGCAGCGCGAGGTTGAGCGTGGCCCGCAGGCTGAACTCGGGCCACACGAGCTGCGGCGTGGTCAGGGCAACCGCGACCGGCGCGGGGTGCCACAGCCCCAGCCCCGCGCTCGCCGCCACGCCGACCACGAGCACGCCCGCCACCGCCCACAGGGGCCGCCACTGCCGCACCAGAAAGTACGCCAGCACCATCAGCCCGACGAGCAGGGGTTCTTGCCCGAAGGCCTGCGCCGCGTGAAAGCCGAAGGGCAGCAGGATGGCGGCGTTCAGGGCGGCGGCCAGATGCGGGGGGATGGCTCCCAGCGCCCGCGTCAGCGGCCGAAAGGTCCCCAGCAGGATGACGAGCACGGCGCTCGTGAGAAAGGCCCCGATGGCCTGCGCGAAGGGAATACCCGGCAGCGCCGTGAGCAGCAGCGCGATGCCCGGCGTGGACCACGTGGACAGGATGGGCATCCGGGTACGCAGGCTCAGGAAGATGCCCGCCAGCCCGGCGAAGATGGCGTGTCCCCACAGCCACGACATGGCGGTCGCGTCGCTGAGGTGCGCGGCCTGCGCCACGCTGTAGATCAGGACGTTCGGCCCCGCCCAGCCGATCAGGATGGCGATGAGGCCGCTCAGGACCGCGTTGGGGTGAGAGTCACGCCAGAAGTTGGGGCGGGCGAGGGGGGGCGCGGCGGTCATCCGCCCAGTCTGCGGTCCGAATTGGCCTGGGCAACAGGGGCAATCCGGGGGCGATTGGCCTGCTTGTCTGGTCACCACCTGCATGATTGGCCTGTCCCCGGACCTATGCTGCCGGGCATGGACGCTCCGCGCTGGACGGCCCTGCTCGCAGGCTGGCAATCGGGCACCGGGCCGCTGTACGCGCGGCTCTCCGCCCACCTGCGCGGCGCGGTGGCGGGCGGGCAGCTCGCGCCAGGAGAGACGCTGCCGGCCGAACGCGCACTGGGCACCCTGCTGGGCGTCAGCCGCAGCACGGTGGTCGCCGCCTATGACGACCTAGTGGCCGGGGACTGGATCACCCGGCGCCGGGGCAGCGGCACCCGCGTGGCGGCGGGCGTGCCCCGGCAGGCGCGCGCACTGGAGCTGCGCAGCCCGGTGCGTGGGGGGCCGCTGCGGCCGGGGGGGACCGGGGACGACCTCGACCTCACGGTGGCGGTGCCCCTCCTGAGCGACGCCCAGCGTGCCGAGCTGAGCGGGGCGGTGGCCGGAGCCTTCGCCGAGTCGCTGTACCACCCCCTAGGTTTGCCCGAACTGCGCGCCGAACTGGCCGCGCTGTATACCGGAGGGGGCCTGCCCACCACGCCCGAACAGGTCGTTGTGACGAGCGGGGCGCAGCAGGCCATCGCGCTGCTCGCGGGCGCGCTGCTGCGCCCCGGCGACGCGGCGGTGCTGGAAACTCCAACCTACTTCGGGGCCATCGACGTGTTCCGGGCGGCGGGAGCCACGCTGCGGGGTGTCCCCGTCACGCCGCAGGGCGCCGCGCCCGAGGAGTTCGCGGCGGCCGTGCGCGCGCACTCGCCCCGGCTGGCCTTCTTGACCCCCACCTTCCAGAACCCGACCGGCGCGGTGCTGCCCACCCATGCCCGGCAGCGCCTCGCCGCGACGATTGCGGAGGCCGGGCTGCCGACCATCGAGGACGACACCCTGATTGACCTGGGCTTCGGGGAGAACGCGCCCCCGCCCCGGCTGGCCTGTTTCGCGCCGCAGGCCCCCATCTTCAATGTCGGCTCCCTGTCCAAGCTGTACTGGGCGGGACTGCGGGTGGGCTGGCTGCGGCTGCCGGGCGGCGAGGACACGCGGGGCCTGGGGCGCGTGGTCATGCAGGCCAAGACGCTGGCCGACTTCGGCGGTGGGCTGCCCTCGCAGCACCTCGCGCTGCACCTGCTGCGGCACCTGCCCCGCCTGCGGGCCGAGCGCCGCGCCGCCGTGACTCCGGCGCGCGACCTGCTCGCCGGGCTGCTGCGTGCCGAGCTGCCCGACTGGCAATTCACGCTGCCCCAGGGCGGACAGTTCCTGTGGGTCGAGCTGCCCACCCGCAGCGCGAGCAGTTTCATCCACAGCGCGGCGCGCCGGGGCGTGCGGCTCTTTCCCGGCGCCTCGATGGACGTGGGCGACCTGCCCGACGCTTACCTGCGCCTGCCCTTTACGCTGGACCCGGCCCAGTTGCCCGAGGCCGTGGGGCGCCTGAGGGCGGCGTGGCATGAGCACCAGCTGCGCGGCGAGCGGCTGGCCTAGCAGACGGGTGGAAAGTGGAGAAGTACGTCTCCACTTCCCCAGCACCTGTTATGCCCCGTACTTGTTCAGCTTCAGCGCGTTCGCCATGAGCAGCGGCATCACGTCGGGGCCACGGCGCAGGCCGAGGCTGCCCTTCTGGGCCTCTTCCTCGGTGTAGCGCGCCGCCACGTCCTTGCGGCCGTGCTCACCGCGAATGAGCAGAGGCACGGGGTGCCAGGAGTGGCTCAGCAGTTTGCTGGGCGTGCTGTGGTCGCCCACGATGGCGATCACGTCGGGCTTCAGGGCCAGCAGCTGGGGCAGCAGTTCGTCGAAGATCTCGATCTTGTGGACCTTCTCGGCAAAGTCGCCGTCCTCGCCGGTGCTGTCGGTCTTCTTGACGTGGAAGTAGAAGAAGTCGTACTTCGCCCAGTTCTCGGTCACGGCTGCCACCTTGCCGTCTAGGGCGTCCTCGTGGCCTTCGACGTCCAGCACGTCCATGCCGACCAGGCTGGCGAGGCCCTTGTACATCGGGTAACTGGCGATACAGGCGGCCTTGAGCTGGTAGGCGTCCTCGAAGCTGGGGAAGTGGGGCACGTCGCTGTAGCCCCGGAACAGCACGCCGTTGACCTGCTCCTCACCCTTCAGGGCTTCCTCGGCGCGGGCCACAAAGGCGTTGACCAGCCCGGCGGTCTTCGCGCTCGCGGGGTCCTGGGCCTGGGCCTGCATGGGCTGCACGCCGGTCACCTGCGGGTCCACATCGCTGAGGTTGGCGCCCAGCGGCTCGCCCTGCGCGCGGAACACGACTACGAAGCGGTGCTCGGACTCGGTGTAGATCTCGACCGGCACGCCGTCGATCTCGGGAACCGCGCCCTTGAGCAGCGCCACGATCTCGGCGTTCTTCTCGTCACTGGGGCGGCCCGCGCGGCGGTCCAGAATCAGGCGGTCCCTGCCCAGCGTGGCGAAGTTGCCGCGCACAGCCACGTCGCCCGAGTTGAGCTTGACGCCGATGCCCACCGCCGAGAGCGCCCCGCGCCCCACCACGTAGCGCAGCGGGTCGTAGCCGAACAGCGAGAGGTGGCCGGGGCCGCTGCCGGGCGTGATGCCCGCGCCGACGAGTTCCACGAGGCCGAGCTGCGAGTCTTTGGCCAGCGCGTCGAGGTTGGGGGTCTTGGCGGTCGCCAGTTCGGTGTCGCCGTTCAGGGTGAGCGGCAGGCCGCCCACGCCGTCGAGCACGACCATCAGGATCTTGCTGTCGGTTTTCTTCGCCAGGCCGCGCACGGTATCGAGCAGGTCACTCATGGCGGCCAGTCTACGCCGCGCCCCGTCAGCCTCAGGCCAGGGCCTGTCAAGACACCTAGCCGCCCGGCTGCCGGCGCAGGGCACAAAAAAGCCGCCCCGGACACGTGTCCGGGGCGGCGCAGAGGGGGCCAGCGGGGCGGCTCAGCCCCTACGGCCGTCAATGCGCCCGTCGGCGGCGTCGGCCACCGTGTCGTCGATCTCGCCGACCACGGCGTCGGCCTTGGCCTCGGCGGCGGCGTCGCTCATGGCAGGCTTGCGGGTCGCCAGGAAGGACCCGATGACGCCGATGGCGGCCATGACCCCCCAGAACACGACGGCGGGCAGGTGAAAGGTGGGCACCGCAGGAAAGACCTCGTGGGCGGCTTCGAGCGTCTCGACCGCGAGCTTGACCGCGATCCAGCCGACCAGGGCGTAGGCCACGTTGTCGAAGGCCGGGTACTTGTTGAGCAGCTTGAGGAACACCGTCGCGGCGATCCGCATCAGGATCAGGCCGATGATGCCGCCGATGACCACGATGGTCAGGCCCTGCTGGCGGGCCATACCGCGCGGAATGAGGGCCACGCCCGCCAGGATGCTGTCCACGCTGAAGGCCAGATCGGTGAGGTTGAGCAGAATCACGGTGGGCCAGAAGCCCCGGCCCTTGGCCTTGTCGTCGGCCTCGTCTTCGGTGCCCTTGTGCTTGACGAAGTGGCTGATCGCCAGGTAGGCGAGGTACGCGGCCCCGAAGGCGCGCAGCCACCAGTATTCGAGGATGTAGCTGGCGAGCAGCACGCCCAGGATACGCAGGACGACCGCGCCCCCGATGCCGTAGGCCAGCGCCTTGCGCTGAAGGTCGCCCTTGAGGTGGCGCACCATGACCGCCAGCACAAGCGCGTTGTCGGCCGAGAGCAACCCCTCAAGCAGAATCAGGGTGCCGAGGATCGCCCAGAATTCGGGCGTGATGGGAGGCATTTCGAGTCCGAACATAGATTAAGGCAGTCTAACGTTCCTGCCCTCCACTGTCTGCGCGGCGGGCACGAACGCAATGCACGCTATGCACAGGCCAGTGCTCCGTGCCCCTACGCGCGGCGGCTCAGGAGACGATCTGGCCGGTCTCGTCGAGGGCCGGGTACGCCTCGCCGCGCTCGCGGTAGGCCGGGGCGAGGTCGGGGTAGGCCCACTCGAAGGCCAGGGCCTCCAAGGCGGCGGGGGCGAGTTGCGGCGTCTCGTACATCCCGGCGGTGAGACGCTGACGCTGGGCCTCGAACAGGATGCTGGCAGCGGCTACCGACACGTTGAGGCTCTGGACCATGCCGTACATCGGAATGACGATGTTGGCGTCGGCGGCCTCGGCAGCCTCGTCCGACACGCCCCACTTCTCGGCGCCCAGCAGCACGCAGGTCGGGCGCGAGTAGTCGAATTCGCGGTAGTCCACGCTGCGCTGCGAGAGGTGCGTGGCGAGCACCTGAAAGCCGCGCGCCTGCAACTCGCGCACCGCGCCCACGGCGTCGGCGTGGGGGTTGACCCGCACCCACTTGTGCGCGCTGCCGGAGGTCGCGTCGTAGGTGTGGCCCTCGAAGGCGGCCAGGGTGCCGTGCCTGGGCGGGACAGCGTGGGCTTCGAGCACCCCCACCGCGTCGCAGGTCCGCACGATGGCGCTGAGGTTGTGCGGCTTGTTGACCTCGTCCATCAATACGGTCAGGGTGGGCTGGCGTTTGCTCAGCACGCGGCGGATCTTGGCGTAGCGTTCGGGGGTGGGGGCCATGACAGGCCAGGGTAACGCACGCGGCTTGAGAGGGTCTTTACCCGCCGCCGGGCGCTGGAGCTGGCCGCCTATGCTGCCCCCCATGAGACGAACCGATCCCCTGCGAGGCGCGCTGGTGGGCGCCGTGGCCGGCCTGGTGGGCGCCTACGTGAAGTCCCTGGTCGAGCCGCCCCTGCAAAAGCTGACCGAGAAGGCCTTTCCGCCCACCCCCGAGCAGAAGAAGATGATCGGCGCCGACCCTATCGGCCGCCAGGACCACATGCCCCCCGCCGAGATGATCAAGGCGGCCGACGAGGCCCTGACCGGCCACACCCCCAGCAAGGACGCCAAACTCAAGGGCCAGCAGGTCATCCACTACACCCTGGGGGCCACCCTGGGCGCGGCCTACGGAGCCCTGGCCGCCGTGAATCCGGCCGTGACCCTCGGCGCGGGCGTGCCCGCCGGAGCCGTCATGTACGGCCTGACCCACGCGACCGCCGTGCCCGCCACCGGCTTCCAGGCCTGGCCCTGGCAACTGCCGCTGGCCGCCGTGCTGTGGGAGTCGGGATCGCATCTGGCATTCGGCCTGACCACCGAGCTGACCCGCCGCGCCATCGAGGCCGCACTCGACCGGATGGACTGATCCGCATGCCCCGCCCGGCCTCTCCCCCGCCGGGCGGAGGCCAGTTGTTTCGCCTACAGCAGCGGCTTGCGGCGGTGCACGGCCACCTGCTTGATCCAGAAGACGAGCGAGCACAGGACCACGACGAGCAGGGCATCGAGGCCGAAGCGCTCCAGGCCCTCGGCAGCGAGGTCGAGACGGCCCAGCGTGAGGGCCATGCCGACCGTGGCGGCGGCAGGCATGAGAACCAGGGCCACGAGCGCGCCCGCGATCACGCTGCGGCGGTAGGCCGACATGATCACGGCCCCCGCGAGAGCCCCGGCGGCCGAGAACAGCACCTCGGCGGCGGTCGGTTCGGCCAGCCGCACCAGCTCGGCGTTGCCAGTGAAGTCCCCCACGGTAGCTGCGCCCATCCAGCGCAGCAGCAGGAAGGTCAGCCCAGCAGTCAGGACGAACACCGCGTACCCGGCCAGCACCGCCCGGCCCCCGAGCTTCAGGGCCACCGGCTGACGCAGCACCAGACCCAGCGCCACCTTGGCGATCGGCTCGAAGCCCGGCGAGATGATGGACGCCGCCACGAAGGCCAGAGCCTGCGGCGTACCGCCCGTGACCATGCCCACCGAGGCCAGCACGCCCCCCAGGGCCATCAGCGCCAGAAAGTTGGGCGTTACGTGAATCTGGTGACGCAGGCCGGCGGCGATCTCCTCCCACAGCGCCTCGTCCACGTCGCTCAGCACGCGGTCGTGGGCGTCGGGGTCCAGGATGGCACTCACCTCACTGGTAGCGACCGAGAAGTGCGGGCACAGCGCCTCGACCTGCCGCAGCACCTCGTCGGCCCCGTCGTTCAGGACGTGCGCCGTGATGACGTCGCCCGGCGGCTTAACCGACGCGCCCCGGCTCACACTCAGGCTCACCACGGCGCCGAGCGGCTCCAGCGCAGCCAGCAGCCCATCGGTGGACGCCGCCGGAACCGCGATGCTCAGCGCCCGGTGCATCTCTTCACCACCAGGGAGGGCACAGGGGCAGCCTAGTGCCGCGCGGCAGAGACACCAAACGGGCTTCCTTTAGCTGACCAGGCCGGACTCGCCCGGAAAACAACAAAAAACTCTCCCCCGAAGGAGAGAGTCTGTGCTGGTCGAGGCGGCGAGATTTGAACTCACGACCCCTACCACCCCAAGGTAGTGCGCTACCAGGCTGCGCTACGCCTCGAAACACCAGCCACAGAACTATAGGGGCTCAGGCCGCAGCGGTCAAGCCGGGGCCAGGAGTGACCTGGCCCGGCGGCGCGGCGAGACCCGGAAAACGGGTCAAAACAGGCTGCCGGGCACTCTTCTTCCGGGGGCACGGCGGACCGGAGGTGCTCCGCGAAGCGGGACGGTCCGCACGCGGCGGCCCTTATCCTGTGGGCCATGACCCTGACTTTTGAACAGAAGCTGCGCAACTACGCGCGGCTGGCGGTGCGGGTAGGCCTGGGCGTGCGCGAGGGCCAGCGGGTACTGGTGCAGGCCCCGGTGGACACCGCGCCCCTGGCGAGACTGGTGGTACGCGAGGCGTACGCGGCGGGCGCGAGCTTCGTGGACGTGCGCTGGGACGACGACGACGTGGTACTCGCCCGCTTTGAGCTGGCCCCCGAGGGGACCTTCGAGACGATCAGCAAGTGGCGCGTGGACGCCGAGCTGGAAACGGCGAACGACGGCGGCGCCGTGATCGCCATCCGCGCGACGAATCCGGGACTGCTCTCGGCGGTGGACCCCCAGCGCGTGGCGACCCACCAGCGCGCTCTGGCGACCTACCGCAAGCCGTATTCGCAGCAGGTCATGACCAACCGGCTCAACTGGAACCTCATCAGCGCGCCCGTGCCCGGCTGGGCCACCCTGATGTTCCCCAACGCCACCGAGCCGCAGGCCATCGAGAAGCAGTGGGACGCCATCTTCGCCGCGACCCGCGCCGACCAGCCCGATCCGGTGGCCGAATGGACCACCCATCTGGCGGCCCTGAAAGAGCGCCGTGAGCGCCTGACCGAGAAGGGATACGCAGCTCTGCACTTCCGGGGCGGCGACACCGACCTGACCGTGGGCCTCGCCGACGACCACATCTGGGGCGGCGGCGCGGCCGACACGCCCGGCGGCATCACCTTCACCGCGAACGTTCCCACGGAGGAGGTCTGGACTGCTCCGCACCGGGAGCGCGTGGACGGCGTGGTCGTGAGCACCAAGCCGCTGTCGTACAACGGCGTGCTTCTCGACGGCATCCGCATCGAGTTCAAGGATGGCCGCATCACCGGGGCCAGTGCCCGCACGGGTGAGGAAGCCCTCCAGAAGATGATCGCCACCGACGAGGGCAGCCACCGCCTGGGCGAGGTCGCGCTCGTGCCGCACTCTAGCCCCATCAGCCGCTCGGGCCTGTTCTTCTACAACACGCTGTACGACGAGAACGCGGCCTCGCACATCGCCATCGGCAGCGCCTACCGATTCAACGTGCGTGGCGGCGTGGAGATGAGCACCGAGGACTTCACCGCGAAGGGCGGCAACGACAGCCTGACCCACGTGGACTGGATGATCGGGTCGGGCGAGATGGACGTGGACGGCGTGACGAAGGACGGCACCCGCGAGCCGGTGATGCGCGCGGGCGAGTTCGTGATCTGAGAAAAGGGGCCGTCTTCGCTGGAAGGCGTTCGGGTCTCCTTCTCTTTCCCCCAGCCCCCCTCCCAACAGGGGGGGATGTTTTTTCACTGGGCCCGGCAAGAGTCGTCCCGGACATTGCCGGGGTCTCTTTGCCCTGCGGCGTGAGGGCTCGACTCGGGCCAGCGCCAGCCGGGGTGAACTGGCCTGTGGGCAGCGCGCCCGGTGACCTTCCGACGGACTTGGGCCGTGCGGTAGGGTGGCCTGGACTCGGTAGGCCGCCCGCCACAGGCTTTCCCTACGCCCCGGCCACCGCCTGCTCAATGTCGGCCTGAAGGTCGGCCATGGCCTCGACGCCCACGCTCATGCGGATGGTCTTGGGGGTCACGCCGGCAGCGTAGCGGGCCGCCTCGGGCACACGGCCGTGGGTGGTCGTCCAGGGGTGCACGACGAGGGTCCGCACGTCGCCCAGGTTCGGCGCGATGCGCAGCACCCGCAGCCGGGGCAGGAAGGCGGCGGGGTCGTCCACCTCGAAGGTCAGGACGGCGCCCTGGCCGCGCGGCAGGTATTTCTGGGCGAGGAGGTGGTGGGGGTGGTCGGGCAGGCCCGCATAACTGACCTTGCCGATGCGTGGGTGGGCCGCGAGCCACCGCGCCAGCCCCAGCGCGGTCGCGCTCTCGCGTTCCAGGCGCAGGGCGAGCGTTTCGGTACCCTGGGCGATCAGGAAGGCGCTGTGGGGGGCGAGCGTCATGCCGAGCTGGTGGGCGCCCAGCCAGCGTTGCCGCCACGCCAGAGCTGCCTCGCCGCGCTGTGCCAGAACGCTGTTGTCACCGCCGTCCGTGAAGACCGGGAGACGGCTCAGGTCATGCGCTGCACCCACCGTCACGCTGCCGCCCATCACGCTGCCGTGCCCGCCCGCCCACTTGGTCAGGGACTGGGCCACGATGTCCGCACCGTGTTCCAGCGGCCGGCTCAGGAAGCCCACGCCTCCGCAGGTGTTGTCGATGGCAAGCAGGGCGCCGCGTTCGTGCGCGATCTCGGCGAAGGCCGCGATGTCGGCCACGTCCCCGGCCGGGTTGGAGATCATCTCAGCCCACACCAGCCGGGTGTTGTCCCTCATCGCCGCGCGGATGGCGCCGAGCGTGTTCTCGACGAGTGAGGCCGTGATCCCCATCAGGGGCAGGATGTTGCTGAGCATTCCCGTGGTGCCGCCGAAGAGGCTGGACGCCGAAACCACATGGTCGCCTGCCCGGCACACGCTGAGGATGGCCGTCAGGGTCGCCGCCTGCCCGCTGGCGACCGCCACGGTGGCCGTGCCGCCCTCTAAGGCAGTGATGCGGCCCTCCAGCGCCTTGACGGTGGGGTTCTGTAACCGCGCGTAGCTCAGGCCAGTGTTGTGCACGAACTCGCTCTGCGCTTCTTCCAGCGTGTCGAACTGGAAGGCGGCGGCCGCGTGGATCGGAAAGCCGATGGTCTGGCCCAGCCCACGCGGAATGCCGCTCTGCACGGCTTCGGTCTCGTAGCTCCAGTCGGGGGCCGGGTGGGCGGGCAGCGTCTCGGACATGGGTTCATGCTAGGCCGGGCCAGGCCGCAGGGGGCCGGGGCTGTCCTAGTCGTGGGGCGCTTGACAACCTAACACCCTCCCCATATACTTCGTTCCGCTCTGGGTCGTTAGCTCAATTGGCAGAGCAGCTGACTCTTAATCAGCGGGTTGTAGGTTCGATTCCTACACGACCCACCAGACAAAAAGCCCCCGCTACCCAGCGGGGGCTTTTGCTTTGTCGCCCAGCATGGCCAGAAGACTCCTCTATCAGAGAAGTCCCCGGTTCAGTACCGACCCTACCGGGGGCCGCCTCAGTGCACGCGGCCCAGGATCAGGGGAGCGGGGGCGACCGGCTCGGTGCCGATGCTCAGGCCGGCGCTCAACAGCTCCAGCGCGGCGGCCAAGCCCCGGCCGCCCCGGTGGTAAACGCGCAGCACCGGCTCGCCGGCCACGACTGCCTCGCCGGGCTTTTTCAGCAGCTCCACACCCACGCCGTGGTCGATGGCCTCGCCTTTGCGCTCGCGGCCCCCGCCCAGGACGAGCACCGCGCGGCCCACGCTCAGGGCGTCCACGGCACTCACGAAACCGGCCGTGGGAGCCGCAACTTCGGCGCGGCCGGGGGCCACGTCGAACTTCTCGGGCTGATCCACGTAGGTCGGGTCGCCCCCCTGCCCCTCGACGAAGGCGCGGAACTTGGCGAGCGCGGAGCCGTCGCGCAGGGTCTGTTCGGCCCGCGTGCGCGCCGCGTCCTCGGATTCACCGTGGGCGGCCAGGGCCTCAACGGCCAGCGCCACGCACAGCTCGTGCAGGTCGGCCGGGCCTTCGCCGCGCAGGGTATCCAGGGCTTCGAGGACCTCCAGGCTGTTGCCAGCGAGGTGCCCAAGCGGGGTGTCCATCTCGGTCAGGACCGCACGCACCTGCCGCCCGGCGTGCGTGCCGATGTCCACCATCGCGCGGGCCAAGGCCTCGCCGTCTGCCGCCGTGCGCATAAAGGCCCCGGCGCCGACCTTCACGTCCAGCACGACCGTGTGCGCGCCCGAAGCGAGCTTCTTACTCATGATGCTGCTGGCGATCAGGGGCAGGCTGTCCACGGTGGCCGTCACGTCACGTAGGGCGTAGAGCTTGCCGTCGGCGGGCGCGAGGTCGCGGCTCTGACCGACGAGCGCCAGCCCGATCTCAGCTGCCTGCGCCAGAAACCGTTCCTCGCTCAGCTCGGGGGTCCAGCCGGGAATGCTCTCGAGCTTGTCGATGGTGCCGCCCGTGTGCGCCAGCCCACGCCCGCTCATCTTGGCGACGGTCAGGCCCAGTGCAGCCAGCATGGGGGTCAGGATCAGACTGGTCTTGTCGCCTACACCACCGGTCGAGTGCTTGTCCACAGTGTCTTTCAGGCGGCCGAGATCCATCTGGTCGCCGCTCGCGGCCATCGCCAGGGTGAGGTCGGCCGTCTCCTGGGACGTCATGCCGCGTAGAAAGACCGCCATGAGCCAGGCGCTGACCTGATAGTCGGGAATCTCGCCGCGGGTGAAGCCCTGCACCAGCGCCTCGATCTCGGCGCGGGAGTGCGCGCCGCCGTCGCGCTTGTGCTGGATGAGCCGGGGAACGGGCAGAACAGGCAGGGAGGAGGCCATAGGACCGTCAGTGTAGGCGGTGCAGGCAGAGGACAGCCACCTGATTGGGGGCGGGCCAGTCAGGTGTGACGGTTGTCAGAAGAGGCAAGCAAAAATAGACGAGATGAAAACCAGACCTATCGCTACAAGCGGGGCCAGCCTGGTATTGGTGGTGCTGTTCACAATGTTGCTCCTGGCAGGCATTCTGGCAGCGACTCTGCAGTTAAGCCTGGGGAGTCGCCAGAACACGGCGGACCAGAAGGCGACCTTGCAGGCACAGTACGCAGCCGAATCGAATGTCAGCCTGATCCGCAGCAAACTCTCTGATCTACAGACTATACTCTCCAAAGGAACCGTCAAAAACTCTAATGATTTGGATGAGGATATCATAAAGGTGCCTGCATCTACAAAAATTGAGCAATTGAGACTCTACGGATCATTACTGTGTGGCTTCAGTACATACAACCCTACACAATGGACCGGTGGCTCTGATTTTTCGCCTCTCAAAGATGGTGTTACAGTTTATCCCAACGCACGTAAATGTGAACCGGCACAATCTGTACTAAACTTAGACAACCAATTTCAGATTTTTGCAGATCTAATCAATCCGTTGATCTACAATCAGCTTCCCTTAGGTGAAAGGCCGCAGGACATCACGAATTCCAGTTCCCGGCTTTCATTTTGGAATGACATCATGCGTTCGACAAGCAATCGAATGACGACGCCCGACACCACCTTCCGGCTAAGACCGCTCAGAGTCGTCGAACTCTTCCCCGACGCCCGTTTCCGATTCTATGTAGCTGTGGATAGGACAGCTGCGCGAGGCAATGAGTCAGTAGCTACGCGGGTTCTGTCAGCGCGGAGTAACGCGGGCTCCGGAATCTGGTGGTTTGAGATATCCCTCCCATCACTGGATCAAGACGTTCTTAGAACAATGCACCACAGATCGTATGCTAACAAGGATTCCACAACCCCATCAATCAACTTTGATAAGCAGGTTTTTGAAGGATCCGTATTTACTAACGAGAAGTTCCTATTTACCAAAGACTCTCAGGCTCAGTTTAAGGGCGAGCTAATGAGTGCAGGATGCACCAACTTACCTGAGATTGTTCCAGCTGATTTCACCTGCAGCAAGGAGGCAGGTGTTTATATAGGTGGCAATGCGTATTCAGCCACCTCCGGCACAGATAGCCAGAAGAATGCGTCTCTTCTGCAAAGTATGCGGGATAATACAAACGTTGTTTTTGATAGTAATGGAGATGGAAAAGAAGACAACAAGGATGTGGCACCAGACTTTACTGCAGGCTTCTCGCCTCTTCCCAGCAACGCCAACAATCAACAGAATGCAGCAAAAGGTCGGGATAGCAATGGCCTCATTTTGTCGGATGGAACAACCGGAATCACTCTAGATGATACAACTTCCGGCTTAGAAATGTTTGCAGGCGACTCATCCGGCGCACCTCTAAAAAAATATGACAGTGGCAAGTGGCAAGAAACTAACCCAGTTTATCAGTATGTAAAGATATATAATACCTCAGATACCTGTACATGGGATACCGGATACTGGCTGTACGCTGATTCTTACTCTAGTAGCTTAAATAGATTTAACGCCAATGATAGCTACAATAACGCTCCTTTGGCTAATAAAAGGCGCATCATAGAATATTACAGTGGTGTTGGTTATTATCGTTATCAAATAAATCAGCAAAAATGCATAAGTATTTTTAAAGGGAATCCGGTTAAAGAATACCGTGTGGACAAAGATGGCAATATGTATCTAAAAACAGCTGGCGTTTGGCCTCCAGCCCCGAGTGGAAAATTTAACGGCGTGATTTATGGTTCCCAAATCAAGCGTTTAGCTGGTCCACTCAGAGTATCGAGTACTCTCACAGCAACGACTGTTGATGAAGCGCCCCCTGCACTAGCTTCTTTCTCAAAGATAACACTTGCTTCGCAGGGAAATATTAATATTGACACCGATCTAACAGTTTCCGATACACCCTGTAAGCTATTGGAGGCATGCACTAAAAATCCGACGAATATTCTGGGGATCTACTCACAGTCAGGCGAAATCTCCATCCAGAAAGACGCACCCAACGACCTGAATATTCACGCCACCATCTTGGCAAGCGAGCGAGAGATTAACGTGGACGGCTATAATTGGGGAGCTGATCGGGGGGACGTCAACCTCATCGGAGGGCTCACGGAGAACTGGTACGGGGCCTTTGGGATCGTCGGTGACAGCTCGCCGGGTTATGGTCGCAGCTTCTCTTATGACCGGCGCCTTAAGCAGGGTCTGCACCCGCCCTACTGGCCCGTTTCGCCCAAATGGGCTATCGAAGATTCCACCTCAGAATCTTCACTGTCTACTCTTATTACTACGCAGGGCACTACGAAGGATTTCACGAAATGAAGCGCCGGCTTGGTCAAGAAGCATTCACTCTTCTTGAAATCCTAGTCGTTCTGGCAATCATTACCGTCCTGATGGGTATCTTCAGTTGGGGGCTCATTCGCAGTATACGCTCAGCCGAACTTCGAGAAGCAACCTCACAAGTGGCAACGGACCTACGTAGGGCACGCTCACAGGCCCAACGCGGAAGCGCAGACGTCGTTCTAGTCTTTCCCAATAGTAGTGGTGGCACTTCTTATAAAGTTGATACGGTTAATAAGACCTTACCTGGAAGTATCCAACTCATTTTCAAGGGTTCAAGTAGCGGTTCAACAACTAATATTACCTACCAAGCACCGTATGGTGAACTCTCTGGAGCAGTCGGAAGTGTCTATACGGTTAGAAGCCCAATGAATGGAGTTGGCGATCTTGAAATCAGAATCGTTGGCGTAACAGGAAAAGTTATTGTGACAAAGGCAGGGTCATAAATGCCGGAACATAAGAATTTGCCATTTAAAACTATGGAGCAGGGATTTACCTTGATCGAACTTCTGGTAGCTATTGCTTTGCTAGGGATTTTGGCTGCCGTACTGACGGCGACCCTGACGGGCTCCCTAAATCTGAACAGGCAGTCACAACGGCAACTAGATACGACGTCCAATGTCCAGCAGGTGATGGAAAATGTTCGCAACGCTTGGAATACGTTGGGCAACTACAACAGCGCGTGCGTCCCGGGCCTGGGCTTGCCCGATGGCTACACGGTCAAATTTATCAACCTGAGTGCCCGCGCCCAGCCGCTGACCGCTGCCGGCGCTGTGGCCACTGGTACGTCCACCCCCCCTAGAAATGACGTGAACCGGGCAACCTCCTGCACAGCGGCGACCGGCGCAACAGTGGGCTCTGGGACCTCTGCCCAAGTGCCAGCTATGCGCCGCGTAGTCGTCCAGTCCGGCACAGCGGGGACGGGCGGTACGCAGGTCATCGGTGGACAGGACGTAGCCCTCACTTACGACATCCTGGGGCCTCAATGAGACACAACCATCAACATGGATTCACGCTGCTGGAGCTGTTAGTCGGTATGGCAATAATGGGCATTGTGCTGACTGCGCTTGTAAATTATTTTAGCCAGAGTAGTCGTGTTGCAACTCAGTCAAGCAGCCGCGCTGAGATGCAGCAGGAAATTCTCAATGCACAGCAACTGATTGCCGGCAAATTGAAGGAGGCGTGGTATGTGTATCCGGCAGGCACCATCGTTAAGATGACCAGTTCGGAACTTACCAAGCGCCCATCCGGTGGTACCACAAATCCAAACGATTGGTTGGTCGGAACTGATCCCATTCTGGCCATGATTCTGCCACCCAGAGATCTGACGTTAACCTGTTCACCACCTCCAGCAAGTCAGGATGGTTGCTACCGTTTTCTGGCTTATTTCCCTATTAAGCGTTCGTTATGGGTTGCCAATACAGACGCAGCCAGCTCCAGAAATCCAGGAGCAGACACGGTCAACGCAGACACCTGGATTCTGGCCGAATATCGAGGGACTATGGCGCCTAGTTTCTCGGCGGTCACTTATCCACCCCCAACTGCTCCAACTGTACCGATGAGCAACACACCCAATATCCTTTCTGATTACATCGCACCCACGGTTGTCACTGCGGGTTACACCACGGCAGCCAATACATACACCATGTTCTCACTGCTCTCTGCTGCCGGTACGGCGACTTCCATCACTAATCCCGTAACCGGCGTGAATCTCAGCCTCGCTACAACCCGCAACACAGGCGGTACGACCCTGCGTCTACCCAACGCCACCGACGAGTACAGTCTGACCGTATATCCCACTAACCTAGGCAAGGTCGCCGCCAACTGAGCAACTTCAACAATTCCTGAGCCTCCCCTGTCCATCAGGGCAGAGGCTCTACACTTTCTTTCATGCTCGTCTCTCCCCCGGTGCAGGCCCTGCTGACGCGCGAGCGCACGCTGCTCTCGGACCTTCAGGCATTTCTGGAGTCGCAGGGCGCTCCTCCCGAGGCTCTGGCCCACGCCCGTGAGGCGCTGCGCACCCTGGACGAGACGTTTCTGCTCGTGGTGGTGGGCGAGTTCAACGCCGGCAAGAGCAGTTTCGTCAATGCGCTGCTGGGCGCGCAGGTGCTGCCCGAGGGCGTCACGCCGACCACCGA
The DNA here is from genome assembly GCF_001424185.1 of Deinococcus sp. Leaf326. NCBI lineage: Bacteria > Thermotogati > Deinococcota > Deinococci > Deinococcales > Deinococcaceae > Deinococcus > Deinococcus sp. Leaf326. The sequence goes on from NZ_LMOM01000065.1 coordinate 328,298, forward strand.
CCGCATCTACGTGCTCGTGCACGGTGAGCAGCCAGGGCAGCTCGAACCCACGCGCGACCCCTTCGTCAGCCGCCTGACCTACCCCCTGCCCAGCCTGGAAGGCGTCGCGCTCGTGGACACCCCCGGCACCAACGCCATCATCCGCGAGCACCAGTCGCTGACCGAGGGCTTCTTGCCCCGCGCCGACCTCGTGCTGTTCCTGACGAGTTCGGACCGGCCCTTCACCGAGTCCGAGCGCCAGTTCCTGGGCCTCGCGGCGCGCTGGGGGCGCAGCGTGGTCATGGTCGTGAACAAGGCCGACCTGCTCGAAACCCCCGAACAGGCCGCGCAGGTCAAGGAGTTCGTGATGACCGGAGCGCGCGGCGTGCTGGGCCTGAACCCGCCCGTAGCGCTCGTCAGTGCGCGGCGCGAGCAGCGCGGAGGAGACGCGGGCTTCGCGGCGCTGCGAGCCCTGCTCAAGGTGCGGCTCTCCGAGACCGAGCGTACCCGTCTCAAGGTCGCCTCGCCGCTGGGCACGGCTGCCGAGCTGCTGGGCGGCGAGGAGGCCCGTGCAACGGCGGCGCGCGGGATTCTGGGCGAGGACCTGAAGGTGCTGCGCGACCTGGAAGAACAGCGGGACCACCACCGCGGGACCATGCTGGGCGAGCTCGACGGGCAGCTCAACCGCGTCGCCCGCCTCCTGAGCGAGTTCGAGATCCGTGCCGACCGCTTTGTGGACGAACAGCTGCGCTTCAGCAACGTGCGGGGGCTTCTCAACGGCCGCGAGCTCGAGGAGCGCTTCCGGCGCGAGGCGGTGGCCGACCTGCCCGAGGCCATCGACCGGCAGTTCGGCAGCATGATCGACCGCTTCGTCGAGTCGAACCTGCATTTCTGGGAGGACGTGCAGGCCTTCCTGATCCGCCGCCAGCCGAGCGGCGAGGTCGCCCGGACCCGCTTTTCCTACGACCGCGCCGCGTTGCTGCAGGGCATCGCCGGGTCGGCGCGCGATCACCTGGAACTGACGACCGAGCAGGAACTCGGCCGCCAGCTTGCCCGCGACGCCGAGGACGCCATGAAGGGCGCGGTCGGGGGCCTCGCGGGCGGCCTGGGCATCGGGGCGACGCTGGGCGTACTCGTGGGAGCGTCGGCGCTGGACTTTACCGGCGGCATCCTGGCGGGCCTCACGCTGGGCAGCCTGGGCCTGTTCGTACTGCCCAACAAACGCATTCAGGCGCACCGGCAACTGCGCCAGAAGGTCGCGGAGCTGCGCGTGGCCCTCGAACAGATCGTCCGGCGCGAGTACGAACGCGAGCAGGAGCGCGCCGACGCCCGGCTGCGCGACGCCATCAGCCCCTACACCCGCTTCACCGAGCAGGAGGAACGCCGGCTGACCCAGGCCGGCACCCGTTCGGCCGAGCTGCGCGCGGAACTGGACGGACTGAGGCAGGCCGTGGAAGGCCTGGGCCGCACTTAGCCCGTAGCAGACGGCTCAGACGCGATCCTGGTCCGCTGCCGGCGCCGGGTCGCGCGCCCCTCAGCCCAGGTCTTCGGCTTCCCCGACGATGCGCAGCACCTTTTCCCGGATCTGGCGTTCTTCCCGCAGATACCGCTCGGCACTCATCTGCACGCCGATGCTGGCGACCACCGCGCCGCCCGAGTGATAGGGCACGCCCAGAGTGCACTGGCCCGGAATCCATTCTTCGATGGAGTAGGCGTAGCCGAGTTTGCGGACCTGCGCCACCTCGGTGCGCCACTCGTCGGGCGTGGTGATGCTGCTCTGGGTGCAGGCGCTGAAGGTGCGCGGCATGAGGTCGGCGTGGGCGTAGAGCAGCTTGCCGCTCGCGGTCGCCGTGGCCGGCAGGTACACGTCGAGGGGCAGGTCGATATCGGCGTCGGGATGGCGCTCGCGGATGGCCGCGACCACGTCTTCACCCTCCAGGACGCACAAGAAGGCCACCGCCCGGACCTCCAGCGCCAGCCGGGTGATCAGCGCGCGCGCCTCCTGGAACCAGGGCAGCGCCGCTGTGAGCTGCGCACCCATCTCGGCGATATGCCACGACAGGCGGTACTTGCCGGCCGGCGTGCGGCGCAGGAACCCCGCCTCGGTGAGACCCGCGAGGTAGGCGTGGGCCGTGGCGCGCGGCACGTTCAGGTGGGCGGCCAGCGCCCGAACGCCCCATTCGGGCTGCTCGGCACTGAACGCGCCCAGAATGTTGGAGGCCTTTTGCAGGGACAGCACCCGTCCAGCCTACAGGGACGCAGGGGGCTTGTATAGCGGGCCGCCATGAGAAAGCGGCGCGGGCTCCCCTTTCCTGCGCCGACTGCATGAACTTTCGCCCAACAGCCACGCCGGCGCGGGAATGTTAGCGTGGACCTATGCGGATCGTGGTGCTCATCGTTTTTCTGGTGCTGCTGGGCCTGCTCGCGGCACTGAACACCAACTTCCTGATGTACCCCCACACCCTGAATCTGGGCTTCGCCACCTACGCGGGACTGCCCCTGGGTCTCCTGCTGCTGGCGGTCATGTTCGTTCCGGTGCTCGTGTTCTATTTCTGGGTGGGCGTCGCCAAACTGCGCGCCGAGGCCGACAGCGCCCGGCTGCTGCGCGACATGGAGGCCCTGCGCGTGAGCCTCGACACCCAGGAGGGCAGCCGCTTCGCCCAGCTTCAGAGCCACCTCGACCAGCGGCTCGGGGTCCTGGGGACGGGCACGCCGAGCGGCACCGAGCTCGACGCCGTGAACGCCCGCATCGACACCCTGTCGCGCGACCTCAACCTGCAACTCGCACAGATCGACGACTACCTCAAGCGCAAGCTGGGCTGAGGGGGGACTGCGCCGTGCCGCCCACCTCCAAGACACCGGAGACGCGGCGGCGCGCAGGGCCGAGTCTGAACCCGGTGCAATCGGGCACACGGAGCGGCACTAGAATGCGGCCAAGAAGGAGAATGACCTCATGGCGTTAGACCGTTTTTTCCGGCGCCGCCGCCCGCAGCAACAGACGGGCGCGGACATGCCGGACCTGTGGACCCAGTGCCCGGCCTGTAAGGAGGGGCTGTACAACCGCGACCTCCTCGCCAATGCCTACGTGTGCCCCAAGTGCGGCCACCACCTGCGGCTGGGAGCCGCCCGGCGCGCCGAAGTCCTGCTCGACGAGGGCAGCTTCGCGCAGCGTTCGGGGGCCGTGCACCCGACCGACCCCCTGGGCTTCGTGGACATCGAGGCGTACCCCGACCGCCTGCGGCGTGCCCAGGCCAAGACCGGCCGGCCCGACGCGATCCTGACCGGCACCGGCGCCATTCACGGGCTGCCGGTGGTGGTCGCCATCATGGACTTCGAGTTCTCGGGCGGCAGCATGGGCAGCGTGGTCGGCGAGGAGATCTCCCGCGCGGCCGAATACGCCGCCGAGGCGGGCCTGCCCCTGATCATCGTGGCGGCCAGCGGCGGCGCGCGGATGCAGGAAAGTGCCCTGTCGCTGATGCAGATGGCCAAGACGACCGTGGCCCTCGAAGGCCTCTCGGCGCGCGGCCTGCCCTACATCAGCATTCTGTCCGACCCCACGACCGGCGGCGTCACCGCCAGTTTCGCGACCATCGCGGACGTCATCGTGGCCGAGCCGGGCGCCCTGATCGGGTTCGCGGGGCCGCGCGTCATCCAGCAGACCATCCGACAGAATCTGCCCGAAGGCTTTCAGCGCGCCGAGTTCCTGCTCGCGCACGGCATGGTGGACGACGTGGTGGACCGCCGCGAGCAGCGCGCCTACCTCGCGCGCCTGCTGGGCGTCCTGACGCGCCAGACCCCCGAGCTGCCCACCGGCACGGCGGCTCCCGAGGCCCGGCCATGAGCACCCTCGCCGACACCCTGCGCGAACTCGAGGCCCGCGTCCGCGACCTCGAGGCGACCGCGCACAAGACCGGCCAGAATCTCGACGCCGCGCTCGTGCCGCTGCGCGCCGAGGTCGAGCGGCTGCGGGTCCAGGCCGCGGCCGGCGCCGCGCCGGCCGCCCCCATGACCCGCTGGGCCCGTGTGGGCCTGGCGCGCACGCCGGGCCGCCCCACTGCGCTGGACTACGTCGAGCGGCTGTGCAGCGATTTCACCGAACTGCACGGTGACCGCGCCTACGGCGACGACCCCGCCCTCATCGGGGGACCGGCGCGCTGGCAGGGACGCCCGGTCATGCTGCTGCTCCAGCAGAAGGGCCGCGATACCAAGTCCAAGATCAAACGCCGCTTCGGCAGCGCCAATCCCGAGGGCTACCGCAAGGCCGCCCGCCTGATGGACCTCGCCGACCGCTTCGGCCTGCCGGTGGTCGCCCTGATCGACACCCAGGGAGCCTATCCGGGCCTGGAGGCCGAGGAACGTGGCCAGGGCTGGGCCATCGCCGAGAGCATTCAGCGCATGGTGCGCCTGCGCGTGCCGGCCGTCTGCGCCGTGATCGGTGAGGGCGGCTCGGGCGGCGCGCTGGCGATTGGCGTGGGCAACCGCGTGATCATCCAGGAAAACGCCTGGTACTCGGTGATCTCGCCCGAGGGCGCCGCGAGCATCATCTGGAAGGACGCCAGCAAGGCGCCGCTCGCCGCCGAGGCCCTCAAGGTCAGCGCAGGCGACCTGCTGGACCTGGGCATCGTCGAGGAGGTCGTACCCGAGCCGCCCGGCGGCGCGCACCTCGACCCCGAAGCCGCCGCCGCGCGCCTGGGCGACGCCGTAAGCCGTCACCTCGACGAACTGTCGGGCCTAGCCCCCCAACGCCTCGTCGACGAGCGGGCGGCCCGTTTCCGCCGACTGGGCGCTTACCGCGAAGAGTAGTCGCGCCCGTCGCCGCAGAGCAGTCCGCGCCCGGTGAGCGGCCTGCTCCGGCGCTTTTAGGCCATCTGGCGCAGGAACCGGCAACGGGGCGCGGCTTAGGCTGAAGCATGAGCGAACCCAGCCAGTCTCCCGTAGAAGGCCTGCTCGACATCCTCCGTGAGGCGGTAGAGGGCGGCGCGCCGGGCCAGAGCACGTCGTTTCTGGACGGCACGGCCGCGGACGGCAGCGGCAACCACGGCCTGCTCGCCACCCTGGCGGCCCTGAGTGCCGAACAGGCCAGCCGGGACGTGGGCGGGACCTCGGTCGCCGGGCAGGCGCGGCACGCCGCCCTGCACCTGGAGGTGCTCGTGCGCTGGGACCGGGGCGAGCGTGGTCCCTTCGACTGGAAGGGTAGCTTTCTGCCCGCCGCCGTCGGTGAGGCCGAGTGGACCGAGGTGCAGTCGCGCGTGCGCCGGGCCTACGAGGACGCCGTCGACCTGGCCCGCAGCTGGGAAGCACGCCCACTGGACGGCGACGTGACCGGCGGGCTCGCTGGAGCGGCGGCCCATGTCGCCTACCACCTGGGCGCCGTCCGCCAGATGGTCAAGGCGCTGGGCCAGAGCGCGCGGTGAGCCTGCGCGCCTTTACGCCCAGCGACGCGCCTGCCTGGGCCGCCCTGACGAATGCCGTACTGAGCCGGCAGACCACGCCCGAGAGGCTGCTGGAAGACGACATCCGACAGGACCTGTCCGAGCGGCCGCGCCGCTGGGTCTGGGAAGTCGGGGCCGGGCTGACCGGCGTGGCCCACCTGTACCGCTTCCCCTTCGACCCGCCGGGTGTTCTGCACGCGCAGGTGGTGGTCGCGCCCGCACAGCGTGGCCGGGGGGTGGGGACCGCCCTGTGGGAAGCGGTACGGGCAGCCGCGGGCGCGACGCCCCTGGCAGCGGACGTGGCCGACGACGACCCGGTCAGTCTCGGCTGGGCACGGCGCCTGGGGTTCGCGCGGCACCTGCACCGCTTCGCCTCGGTGCTCGACCTGACCTCCTTCGGCGAGACCCCCTTCACTGCCGATCTGGAACGCGCGGCGGCCCAGGGCGTCACCTTCACCGACCTGGGCGGGGCGGACACCGCTACCCTGGCCCACTACCTCGACTTCTTCGCCGACCGTCTCACCGAGACGCCCGACCTGGCGGGGCATCCGCGCTGGTCGGCGGCGCAGGTTCGCGCCGGCCTCCATCTGGACCACGACCCGCATCCCGAGTGGCTGGTCCTGGCGACCGGACCGGGGGGCGAATGGCTGGGGACCTCGGCCCTGGTGCGTTACGGCGACCTGGCGTACAACGAGCTGACCGCCGTGCAGCCCCACGCACGGGGGCGGGGGCTGGCACTGCCCCTGAAGCTGGAGGTGATCCGGCGGGCGCGCGCTGCGGGTCTGCGCGTCATGAAGACCAACAACCTCTCGACGAACGCGCCGATGCTGGCAGTCAACCGCCGCCTGGGCTTCGCGGTGCAGCCGGGAGCATTCGGGCTGCGCCGACCGGTCGGCGCTACTTCCGGCGCTTGAACAGGCTCCAGCGCGGCGCGGGCGCCGAGGCTGGCGGGTCCACCGCCTCCGGCTCGGCGGCGGGCGCCGGAGCGGCCCGGCCCAGTGGCCCGTGGCGGCCGGGCGGCGGGGCGGGCGCGGTGGGGGCCGGAGCAGCGGAGGTCTCGATCTGTTCGTCGGCAGGGGTTTCGCCCAGGGCCAGCAACAGGACACGGCGCAGGTCGTCGGCGCTGGGGCGGTCGGGAACCCGCTTGGCCATGGCCCGCTCGATCAGGCGGGCGGCCGCGCGCGGCAGCTCGGGGGCCACCTGCGACAGCGGCTGCGGAAAGCGGGTCAGGTGCGCCACCATCAGTTCCTCGTAGCTCTGTCCCAGAAAGGGCCGCTGGCCGCTGAGCAGCTCGTAGCTCAGAATCCCCAGGCTGTACACGTCGCTGGCGCTGCTGCTCGCTTCGCCGTGGTAGATCTCGGGCGCCATGTAGAACGGGCTGCCGCTGACCGGTCCCCCCTGCGCCACGAAATACGAACTGCCCAGGTCGCCCAGCGCCGCGCGGCCCGCCGGATCGAGGTACACGTTCTGCGGCTTGACGTCCTGATGCACGGCCCCGATGGCGTGCAGGTAGGTCAGGCCCGAGGCGATGTCGGCCAGAACGCGCAGCCGCGCCGCCCAGTCCAGGGCCTGCGGGGTGAGAGTTAAGGTCTCGCTGAGGGGACCGCTGGCGTAATACTGCAGCGACAGGTAGGCCTGCGGCCCAAAGGCCGTGCCCGAATACCCGCGCAGGATGCGGGGGTGGCGGAATTTCAGGGTCAGGCGGACCTCGTTACCGAACCGCTCGGCCGCCTCCTGCTCGCCCAGCGTCGCGGGGTGCGGCAGCTTGAGGGCCACCTCGCGGCCGCGGTCGTCGAGCGCCAGGTGGACCTGCGAGGTCTTGCCCTGCCCGAGCAGGCGCAGCAGGCGGTAACCGGGTGGGGTACGGTCGGGTTGGGTCAAGGGAACGCTCCACTTTTTACTGTAGCCGCGCGGCTCTCTCGGAATCCTGTCCGGCCTTTCTTTGTCAGCGCGCGGGGCCGTTCGTCTGCCGGCGACGCGGTATGCTGAAGACCTTATGACTGAGCGAACCGTGACCCAAGCCGGGAGAGACAAGGGCCGCATCCTGCTGTGGCTGGCGATTTTGCTCAGCGTGCTGCTGCTGGGGTTCGTCACGGTCTTCACCGCGCGCCACAACCCCCTCTACAGCGACCGCGACGCCTACGGCATCAGCAAGTACAAGTTCATCGAGGCCTGCAAGGAGCGCCTGCACGAACCCGGTGAACTGAGCCTGAACCTTCAGGGCCAGGCCGTGCCGCTGGGCCAGGCCCTGACCCAGGCCAACCAGCTCCGCCAGGGTGAGCGCGCCGTGGTCGAGACCACCGCCACGCCCGCCCAGATCGTGCAGGGCGTGCAGGAAGCCGCCCCCGGCCAGCTCGGCCTGATCGTGCCGGTGCTCATCGCGGCCGGCAACGGCGAGGCCCGCCGCCCACTGGCCCAGGCCAGCATGCAGTGCGTGTACGACCGCACCAACGCCCGCGCCAACGTGACCCTGGGCGTGCAGTAACCCCCTCCCTGGCTTCGCCGCGCGCCCGAGCCCCTTGCAGGCTGGGCGCGCGGTCTGTTGTTCCTGGGCAGAGGGGCTGGGGTGAACCCGGCGTTACTTCTCGCCGCTCCCACTCCGCCGGCGCCCGAAGAGACTCAGGGACGCGCCACCGACCGGAGCGGGGTCACGGCTGTCGTCCGGGTCAGGCAGCGCCTCGATGGCCGCGCGCAGCCAGTGCGGGACATGCTCCTCGAGCTGGGCGCGGGGAATCCACAGGGCGGTCTTGAGGAAGTCGGGCTGCGGGTTGAGGATGCCCGAGCAGTACTCGGTGCCGAAGATCAGGTTCAGGCGCGCGTAGGCCGCCTCCGGCCTGGCGCGCGTCACATGACTGCCCACGAGCACGAGGTCGCCCACCGAGATCCCCACCTGCGAGAGCAGCAGGCGTCTCAGCGCGTTCTCGGCCGTGCCCAGGCCACTGGGCACCCCGCCGAGCAGCAGCCCCGGCAGGCTCTGGGGCCCGCCCGGCAATAGCAGTTCGTGGGGGCGGACCAGCAGCAGCGTGTCCTGCCGGCGCACCAGGGCAAAGAGCCCCACCTGATAGGTGGAGGGCGGCGGGGCGGAATCGGAAGTCAGCGCCATACGCTTGAGCGCGGTCCTGCGGTGGGCACAGTCATGAGGAATCTCCGGCCGGGGACGTGACCTGCCCGGTGTACCGTTCAGCATAGAACAGTCCGGGCAGCCGCGCGGCCAAGAACGGGTGGACGGCTGGGGGCGCCCATGTGGGGGTCATTGCCCGGAACCCGCCCTGGAGAAGGCCCGCTCAGAGAGCCCAGGGCCGGTGCAGAGGCGAGACCAGGGGTTCGGCCTCCAGGGCTCCTGCCAGCGCGACGAAGGCCCCGTCGTGTGCCGGATTCGTCCAGGACGGCGACTGCACGAGCAGGACGGCCCGCACTTCGGCCGGGTCCGGAAGCGCCGCGCCGCGTGTCAGGCTCACGCGCGCGCGCAGGTCCGGCGCCAGGAGCGGCGCGAGTTCGGCAGCCACGCGCTCCAGGTCGAATCCCTCGGCCACAGGCAGGCCGGCGTGCCACTCGGGGTAGGCGCAGGTATAGCGGCGGATCAGGCCCGCGCGCAGCCCCAGCCCGGCCCAGTTGCCGGGCCGCAGCCGCGCGGGATCGCCGCTGAAACTGGCGAGGTCGTGGTGAGAGTCGAGATTCAGCACGTCCTCGCCGGGAAAACGCTCCAGCCAGCTCCAGGCGTCGGCGTGGCTCAGGGTGACCCAGGCCGGCACGCCCGCATACGCCGTCAGCGCCTCCCAGCCGGGATACAGCGGGAAGTCCTGCGCCAGCGCGGCCCAGCCTGCCCCGCCGCGCTTGCCCGCACGCGACCGCCACGCCTCGAGACGGTCTTCGTCGCGGTCGCGGCTGCCCCAGATCGGCGCGTCGAACACCAGCTCCCGGGGACCCGAGAAGGCGTCCCAGTCCACGCTCAGCAGCATGGGCCGCCGCAGGAGGCCGGGGGGGCTGCGGTGGGCGTCATACGCCGGAGTCTACGGCCTGGGCGGGGTCCAGCCGGAGTTCGTAGCGGGTGCGCGTCGCGGTGCGCCGGAAACCGAGCGCCTCGTTCATGGCGATCATGGCCTGGTTGGGGGCGTCGTTGAAGGTCTTGATCTGGCCGCCGCCCACCGCGTGCAGGGCCCGCATGGCCGCGACCTTCAGGGCCTTGGCCAGTCCGCGTCCCCGGTATTCGCGCAACACGCCCGTCATGCCGATGTAGCCGTAGTCGCCGGCCGGATTCCAGCCGATGGTGCTGTAGCCGACGTAGGGGCCGGTGAGGGGATCGTGACGCGCCGGGTCCACAGCCACGAAGGAAAGTTCCGGGCGCAGGGTCGGGTCGCCGAGCTCGTCCTGCACCCACTGCTCCAGCGGCCGGCGGGTGAGCGCCGTGCCCATCGGAACGTCCTGAAACAGCAGCCAGTCGAGTTCATGCAGCTGGCGGTCGCGCTCCGGGTCGCTGCGCAGCTCGGCCAGGGAACGCAGCTCGATGCCCTGGGCGGCCACCGCGCTCAGGAGGGGACTGAACGCCTCCAGGTCGAGGTCCGCCGTGTGCACGCTCGACTCGTACCGGTCCCAGACCGGAGAGAAGCCGCGCGCGGTCAGGAACGCCACGCCGGGGCGGTCGTGGGGCAGGTCGCTGAGCATGGTCCGCAGTTCACGCGCGCCGCGCGCCTGCACGCGCCGCAGCAGTTCTGCGTAGATCGCCGCGCCGACGCCCTGGCCGCGCGCCTCCGGGGCGACGGCGAGGCGGCCCCAGTAGCGCCAGTCTTCGAAGGAGAAGTTGTCGTGCCCAAGGCCACCTACCCCGACGACCTCCCCGCCCTGCTCGGCGATCACCTGGGTGAAGTAGAGGGCGGGATCCCGGGTCTCGTGCTCATGCCGGAGCTGCTCGGCCGTCACCGGCCAGCCCGGATCGGCCGCGTTCAGGACGCGCGCGGTGGCGGGGAGGTCGTCGGGAACATTGAAGGCGCGCAGCGTGAAGGGAGTCATGCCTCACGTTACCTGCCGCAGTCACGGCGCGGCGTCGGCCAACGCGCCTATCCTGGGCCGCATGACCGCCTCCGCGCCTCTGAAACTCCTGCTGATCCTGCCCCACCCCGACGACGAGGTGTACGGCGCTTCGGGCACCCTGATGACCTACCTGCAAGACGGCCACGCCTGCGGCCTCGTCACCCTGACCCGCGGCGAGGCGGGCCGCACCCTGGGCCTGTGCGACGGTCCCGAGGAGCTGGCCCGAATGCGCGACGTCGAGCTCGCCGCCTGCCTGGAAGTGATCGGGCTGACCGTCCACGAGCAGCACGCCTTTCCCGACAAGTACCTGCAGCGCGAGCCGCTGGAACCGCTGATCGAGGTGGCGCGCGAGGCGATGGTGCGCTGGCGGCCCGAGACGGTGTTGGCCTTTCCGCCCAACGGCAGCAACGGACACCCCGACCACGTCACGGCCCACCGCGCCGTGAAGGCCGCCTGGGACAGCCTGCCGGAGGGCGAGCGGCCCCGGCTGTGGTACTACTCCAGCGACACGCCACCCGAGAACGAGGAGCTACGCGCCGCCTGGATCGCGCCGAACGTGCGCCATGACGTGAGCGCGCACGTGACACGCAAGCTCCAGGCCATCGCCTGCCACCGCTCGCAGGCACTGAGCACGGTGGACTTCATCCGCAAGTTTCCTGAGCGCATCAGCACCGAGACGTTCTACGAGGTCGGGCTGGACTGAGGGAAGCGGACGTAAAAAGACCGCCCAGGCCATTTCGGCGCTGGGCGGTCTTTTATCGTAAAGGGCTCAGTTACAGATGGTCACAGGGCTGGCGCTGTTGCGGGGGCTGGGCGCCGCAACAGCGAAGTCGCTGCCGTTCTGGTCGGTGTCGGTGCAGCCGCTCTGGGCGCGCAGGACGGCGGTCGTGATGGTGGCGTCCGTCTTGGTGGCAGGCGCAGCGCCCGATCCCTCGAATCCGTTGGCCGATCCCCAGCCTACGAAGTCCACGACGCTGTTGTCGGTCGGTCCAGAGAGCGTGCCGAGCGTGTTGACCAAGGCGACCTTGCCCCCGGCCGCGCCCATCGCCGCATTGCCGGAGGCGTCCGGCGTAGGCAGGTTCTGGGTGCCGCCATTCCCTGCGGCCATCTGCACGAGGTAATAGGCCCCCGGCTGGATGGTCGCCGCCGGCAGGGCCAAGTTGTTGGAATTACCGGCCGTGGCGTTGAAGCTCCCCGTCGTGCTCGCATATTGCAGGAACAGGCCAGTAGTAGACAACGCACCATTCGTCGGGTTGAACAATTCGACGAAATCGTTTTTAAGCGTCGCGCCGGTGTTGCCGCCGCCGCTGTAGACCTGGCTGATGACGAGGTGGTTGACCGTCGCGGCCGTCGGGCGGCTCACGTTCACGTTGATGGTCAAGCTGCTGCTCGGCGTACCGCCGTCGCCCGCCGTCGTCACGGTCACGGGGTAGGTGCCCGTCGCCGTACCCGCTGGGGCCGTGACAGTCACAGTGAAGGTGCCGTTGGGTGCCGTGGTGGCCGGGGCCGTCACCGTCAGGCCCGCCGCGTTACCCGTGCTCACCGTCAGGTTGCCGCCCGAGTAGTTCTGGGTGCTCGCCGTGACGGTACTGCTGGCCGCCGGGCCGCCGCTGGTCACCGACAGACTGGCCGGGCTGGCACTCAGGGCCGTGCTGGTCGCCGAGGCGATGGGTGCCTGCGCCGTCAGGTTTAGGCCCACGAGCACCGGGTCGTGGTCGCTGCCCCGGAAGGGCGTCGGAGCGTAGTAACTGCCGATTTGGTTGGCCGTCTTGAACTCGGTGTTGTAGTCCAGCACCGTCGGCTCGTCGGCGTTGATGTGCCACTTCGTCTGGCCCGTGACCTGGGCCTTCAGGCTCGCGCTCGCCAGGGCGTGGTCGAGGCTGCCCCACTGGCCGTCGAACTGGTACGAGTAGGCGCTGCTGGCAAACAGGTTGCCGTAGCCGGCGTTCGCCAGGATGCTCAGCGGCGTCTCCATCTCGTAGGCGTTGTAGTCGCCCATCAGGATGCGGTCGTCTTCCTGGATGCCGGTGGGGTTGGTCGCCAGCCAGCGGCCCAGCACGGTCGCGGCCTGTTCGCGGGCCCTGTAGGCCGCGCCCTGACCGTCGTTCTGGTCGGCGTCACCCAGGGCGCCGCACGCGCTGCCCTTGCTCTTGAGGTGCAGCATGACGGCCGTGAAGCGCCCGCCGTTGGCGTTGCTCTGGAAGGTCTGCGCCAGCGTGGGCCGGCTGCAGTTGTCGAGGTAGCTCGGGTCGTAGCTGTTGTCGAGCTTGGCAAGCTGCCCGACCGGCGACACCGAGGCCGGCTTGTAGATCATGGCGACCGAGATCGCGTCGGTGCCAACCTTCGCGCCGGGGTTGATATAGGCGTAGGTGCCCGCCCCCACCTCAGCGTTCAGGGCCCCGACGAGGTTGGCGACCGAGCTGTTGGCACCCTTGTCGAAGTCGTTCTGCATCTCCAGCAGGCCCAGCACGTCAGGGTTCAGACCCAGGATGGCCTTGACGGTCTTGGTGCGCTGGCGCAGGAACTCTACGCAGTTGTTCGCGCCGCGCGAATTGGCACTGTCCGTGCCGTTGGGGGTACAGCCGTCGTTGGAGGTCACGAGCGACGTGAAGTAGTTCAGGACGTTCATGCTGCCGACCCGCAGGCTGCCGCCGACCGCGTCGGGCACGTCGCTGCGGGCGTTGGTGGGCTGCACCTGCACGTTCTGCGCCGTGGCGTGGATGCGGTAGGTATCGAGGCTGCCGCTGCCGGTCCAGCCGTCGTTGCCGTAGCTCAGCACGCCGGTCGCAGTTACGGTATCGCCGCCGCGCAGGGTGTTGGCCGCGCTCAGGGGCTGGCCGCCGCGCGCGAAGATCTCCGGGTCGGGGTTCTGCGCCCGGCTGCCGTCGTCAATGCGGATATACCGGTTCCTGACCTCGGCCGCGTAGGCGGCGTTGCCGGTCACGCTCGGGGCGTTCACCTGCGTGAAGGTCGGAATCCGGCTGTCCGCAATGTCGAAGCTCGCGCCGCGGCCCAGAGTGAAGTTGTTGGTCACCACGCCACTGACCATGACCCGCATTCCCTCGTAGCGTTCGCGGTCGGCGACACTCAGGGGCAGGCTCAGGGCCGTCGCCGCAGGCACACCCACCCCGGCCTTCACGAATGCGGCGCCGCCCGCGCCCACCGTGAGCTGCGTTACCGTGACGAACTCGCCTACCGTGCCGGTCACGCGTACGCGGTCGCCCACGCCGATGGTCAAGCTGCTCACGGCCGCGCAGTTGGTCCCGCAGTACACGAACACGCCGTCGCTGGTCGTGGGGTCGCCGTCCGCGTCGATGCCCTCTTCCTGCACGTAGAAACCCTGCTGCGTCGTCGTGCGGAAGTCGGCCGTGATGACCCCTTCGACGGTCGCCGGCTGCCCGGCCAGGGTGGACCCCGCGTCGCCGCTGGGCGTCTTGCCCTGCACCGAGGCGACGTTGGCGAGCTGCGCGGTCGCCGGGCTGTCGGCCGCCGCGACGAGCATGCTGAAGCTGAACGGATCGCTGTCGCCGATCTCGCTGCCCTGAATCGGCACGGTGACGGCGAAGTTCACGACCTGCGAAGCCCCGGCCTCCAGGCGCGTGGCCTGCCAGCCCTGATGGCTGATGCCGGGGGCGGTGGTGCCGGCGGGGAGGTTCAGGTCCAGCGCGCCGGTGTCCAGACCGCTCAGCAGCGGAGTGGCGTTGGGGTCCTCCTGAATGGCCGCGCCCGACTGCTGGTAGGACCGCTCGGGCTTCAGGCCGGCCGTACTCGCAGGCTGCCCCGTGCGCGTGCGCACCCGCAGGAAGGGCGTCTCGCCCTCGGTGGCGTAGCTGCCGTCGGTGTCCACCGGCACGTAGGTGGGCAGGGCGACGGCCGTCCCGCTGTTGTTCGTCACCGTGAAGGAGGCCGTCATGTGCACGACCTTCTTCGTGCTGTCCACGAGATTGACCGCGCTGTAGGGCACGAAGCTCAGGCCGCCGACCTCACTGGCCTGCGCCGAGAGGCCGCCGGCACGCTCCATGGTCGCCTGGAGGTTCTGGGTCCCCAGACCGTTGACCTTCAGTTCGTACAGGCCCAGCGAGCGCAGGGGCTGAACCGGGGTCTGGGCCACCGGCGTCTGGCCGGAGGTGGGGGTCTGGGCAGCGGGCTGGCCGCAGGCGCTCAGGGCCAGCAGACCCAGCAGCAGGAGGGAAGGAGCGGGTCGCAGAGCAGATCGGGTCGTGGACATGGGTCTCCTGTGGAGTCGGTGAGCGGGGAACAGCCGGGAGGGTCTGGCGGGGAACGGGTTCAGAACTTGCTGTTCCAGACACCGAAACTGGGCACGCCGCTGTCATTCACCGTGGGGCTGCCGTTGAAGGGCACGGAGTAGATGAGGGTCACGGCCTGCCACGCCCCGAGGTCGCTCACTCGGGGCGCCTCGTAGGTCGCGGCGGTCTGGGGCTGAGCGCTGGGCTGCGCGGGCATGGAACGGGCGGAAGGCTTGTTCATGTCACTCCTGGGGGGCAATACGAAGATGTAAGAAATCTGTAGGAAAGATAGACGAAGTTCAGCATTCGCAAATGTGCGCTGCGGACGTCTGGCCTCTGTCAGCCTCCTGGCCCGGAGTCAGCGAGCGCAGGCCGGCGTGGGCGGGGTATGGTGGTTCCCATGTGGCAGGCCAACCCCGACGTGCTCGTGACCGATCTGGACGGTGAACTCGTCCTGATGCATCCGGCGCGCAGCGAGATGTTCAGCCTGAACGCCTCGGGCCGCCTGATCTGGCAGGCCCTGCCGCAGACCGGAGCAGCGTTGGCCGACCGGCTCGCCGCGCACTACGGCCTGCCACCCGAACAGGCGCGTGCCGACGTGACGGCGGTGCTGGGCGCCCTGCATGACCGCGACCTGGCCCGGCCCGCTTGAGCGCAGCTTCTCAGAGCTGGTTCAGCCTCGGGGCACGGGTGATCTCGGCACTGCCGCCACGGCTGGACGCGGAACTGCGCGAGTTCTGGCAGGGCGGCGCCGTCCCCCCGGGCCAGCCCCCGCGCGAGATCACGCTGGAAGTCGGCCCACTGCCGGACCCGCCCCCCGGCGCCCGCACACACAACCTTCCCGTGATGACGCGGGAGGTCCGCGCTGTGGCCGCCGGTGACGAGCTGTGGCTGGAGGACCGGCTGTGGGTGCGGACGACCCCGGCCGGGGTCTGCGCGATCTGTGCGCCCGGCGGCGCGGCGCCCGAGCTGTGGGCCCTGGCGTTCACCGAGTTGCACCGCGCCGGGGGCTGGCTGCCGCTGCACGCGGCGGTGGTGGCGGCCGGCAACCGGGCCGCGGCCTTCACTGGTGTCAGCGGCGCGGGCAAGAGCACAGCAGCCCTGCGCCTGCACGCGGCCGGCGAGCGGGTACTGGCCGAGGACCGCGCCTTCTGGCACGCGCCGACCGGTGTGATCACCGGGCTCGACCGTCACCTGCGGGCCTATGAGGACAGCCTGGAACGCTTCGCGCCCGCGCTGCTGCCCCTGGCACGCGCGCAGGGCCGCGACCTCCACGGCAAGCTGAGGCTGCCCCTGCCGGGAGAGCGGCCGGAAGACGCACCGGCAGCCGGAGCGCCCCGCCTGACCGGCCTGCTGGTCCTTGCTCCCACCGCGACCGGTGAACTGGACCTGCCGGGCCGGGTCCGCGCCGTCTGGGAAGCGACCGGCGTGCCCCTCACGGCAACAGCGCGCACGGCGGTTCAGGCCGGCGTGGCGCAGCTGCTGCCGCTGCTGTGGCCCCGGCCGTACGGACGAGAGGACCTGCTGCCCGCCGTGCGCGCCCTGCTCACGGCCCCAGAACCTTCTCCGGCTACTCCTGTTCCGGAAAGCTGAACAGCTCGCGGAAGCGGCGGCGGTTGTCCGGCTCTCCGTAGGCCTCTATAGGGCCGCGGTCATCCTCAATCCAGGCGTGGCCGTGGACTCCACCCGGTGCCGGCGCGACACCGCTCACGAACCGCACCGGATGGCCGCCCCGGCGCAGACTGCGGTAGCTCGCATAGGCGCGCGGCACGCACACGCCCCGGCGGCGCTGCCGTGGGTACAGCACCCAGGTCCACCAGCCGATCACCATGACGCGGTCCTGAAGATCTCTCAGCGGCAGCCGGCGCACCGGCCCCGTCGGGGTCCAGCGGCGCAGGTGCCCGCGCGGGTCCCGTCCCTGCGCCGTGGCCCCCCGCGCGGCCAGTGCATCAAGCAGCGACATCGGCAGCAGCGGCCAGACCCGCCGCAGGTGACCCAGCCTTTCGCGCCACCGGCCTCTCCGGGCGTGCAGACCGTCGCCGCGCAGCCCCGCCAGGATGACCGGCCGGGTCAGTGCCGGGTCAAGGACCAGCGTGCCAGACCAGGGAGCACACAGCCGCGTGAAGGCCGCCCAGGTGTGTGCCGCCCCCACCTCGGCCGCGTGCGCGGCGAGGCTGGCCTCCGTCAGGCCGTGCCGCGCGACCAGCACCTGAAGGTCGAGGTAGTCGGCAGGCTTGAGGCCCCCGCTGTCGCCTCCCCAGCTGCGGCCCAGCGCGACGTTCAGGACGGCGGCGTCCAGCGGATGCGGCCGGTGCAGAGGTACGCCTTCCCAGTCGGTGGGCTGTGAACGCGCCCACAGCTCGGCCGTCAGGTCAGCGGAGCGGCGGGGAGGCAACCCGGCCTGAAGGCCCAGTACGTAGCGGTGAACGTCCAGCCGGACATGTCCCCCGGGACTGTAGAGGTGCATGGTCTCGTGATGCCAGGTGGCGGGGTCGGCGTGCTGCCCATCGCTGTGCCAGCCGTGGGCCAGGGCGAGGTGGGCCGCGCGCCACACGACCTCCGGATCGCCGGGCAGCAGCACGTCCACATCGCCGTAGATCCGCTCACCGGGCGCGGCGTACTCGAACTCGGCCAGCGCGAAGCCCTTGAACAGCAGGGCCGGAATGGCCTCGGCGGCCCAGACCCCCAGCAGCGCGCGCACCTCGGCGCGTACCTGCGCGTGCCGCAGGCCCAGCCGCAGGGCGTCGGCCCGCAGAACCTCCCGCAGCGGATGGTCCAGCGACAGGCGGGACCGCAGGGCGCCGCCCAGCCCTGCCGCCCGCACGGCCCCCAGGTCGGCGGGGCCCGCCGTGTCCGGACGGGTCAGCACCCGTTCCAGGGTGGGCAGCGGCGACAGCGCAGTCATGCCCACAGTCTAAGTCGGGCGCCGCGAGAACCGGCCTTTCGGCGGGCGGCACGCTTCCAAGGACGACGGACCCGGTCCCACAGCCTTGGGGCCTGGTAGGCAGTACAGGCCCGCTTGTAGGGAGACTTTCACACCGCCCGCCGGACCCCGTTGACAACTCGCCGAAGCGCTGTTACTCTTGCTGAGCCTTGAGAGAGGCGAAAGAGCGGGGCTGTGGCGCAGTTGGGAGCGCGTCTGAATGGCATTCAGAAGGTCAGGGGTTCGAATCCCCTCAGCTCCACCAGAAAGGACACTGTCAGTGACAGTGTCCTTCTTCTATTTGTACCGTTCATACCGTCCCTCTCCCCCTACCCGCGTGCAACGGTCGTGCAACCCGACTACACGCCATACCGCTGCTCCAGCCGTGCCACAGAGAGGTGGTGGTGGCGTCCTCAAGGGCTGGACGGGTTGGGCCAGGTGATTTACAAGGGCTAGGGGCCGTGGTTCTGCCCCGACTAAGCGAGCGGCTCTACGCCTGCACTGTTTTCGTCGGCCTCAGCTATAGCCATCACTGCGAGTACGGCACCCTTCCTCAAGACATTCAGCTTCTCTGACTCATCAAGCAGGGCAGCTTTGTCGTCGTCTCCAAGGTGGTAGTGGATGACTGCGAGAGCTGCAAGCACTGACATCCACGCTGTCACGTTGGATGTCTGAACCGCCTGGAATACATCCGATTTCTCCTGGTATATCTGCGGGCCGGTCACGAAAGTATCACCATCGAAGAATCCGCCCGAGACCTTATTGATCACTGGGCTGCCATGCTTTGCATCGCACAGTAAGCCGTAGCTTTGATAGTCAACATCCGCTTGATCCTTCGCATCGGCATCACTTAGATCCACCGACTTCAACCCATCAACCATTCGTTTGTATATTGAACTATTCTTTCCCCAGACTTTCTCACCGGGTTCAGAGTGCTTCTCCCATTGCGCTGCCTTGACCTCATCATCGCCAACGAATAGCAGCTCATAGGTAATTTCAATCATGTTAGCGGCTAAGGACATAGCCTGGGCAGGGTATCCGTGACCGAGCAGAAGGCGAATCGCGTGCGCTTCCTGCTTCAGGCGAAGTACGGTCATCAGCGCGACCTTTTGAGCAGTAGTCTTTTCTGCCTTGAAGAGTTTTCCAGCAAGGTCACCCAGCAACCTGTCAGTGGCGGCTGGAACATCCACGTAAAGTTCCTTCGACATGCCCACCAACGCGGCATTCGCGCGAGCGTGTATGTCAGGGAAGCTGTGGGAAGTTGATGGCGTACGATGAGTCATAGCCCAGCTTAGCCTCGCCAGAGGAGTGGTGACCTCACCGCTGCCTCAAGGAGCCACCTCCGGCGAGCGGCCCTATGTGGGACATAGGCTGTACACCTGCCGCCCCTCGTGGTTGAGCCTCGCCAGAGAGCACCGGGCAGGCCACAAGTACGGCCTCCAGCCAACAGACAACACCCACCAAGCTCTCGCCGGGTGGGTGTTCAGCTCGGTGCCGCGCGGGTTAGGCCGTCAGATCCAGCAGGTCGATTGCGCCGCTCTGCAATTCGTCCTCGTAGAGGTGCCGGTACACGTCCATCGTCGTGCTGATCTTGGCGTGGCCCAGCCGCTTGGAGATCACTTCGATGGGCACGCCTTTCCTTGCCATCAGGCTGGTGTGCGTGTGGCGCAGACCATGAATAGTGATGATCGGGATGCCCGCTTTCCGGCACGCCTTGTGCATCGTGATCCGCAGGCTGTCCGGGTGCCAAGCCTCGCCAGAGGCGTTGGTGAAGACGTACCCGGTTTCGACCCAGTCCCCGCCCTTGCTCAGCGCCAACGTGATCTGTCTGTCCCAGTGCTCCTTCAGGAATGTCAGCGTGTCCGGTGAGAGGCTCAGCAGCCGCTTGCTGCTCTCTGTCTTGGGTGTACTGACCTGTGCCGACCCGTTGACCGTCACGAGGCTCCGGTTAATCCGCAGCGTGCCCTTATGGGGGTCAAGGTCGTCCCACTTCAGGCCCAGCGCTTCACCGCGCCGCATCCCCGTCATCAGGGCGAAGACCAAGGCTGCCGCACCGTAGTCGTCTCGCATCATCCGGAGGAACGCCGCTGCGTGCTCTGGTGTCCAGACCTCGCGCTTCTCTCCAGGCCGTCCCTTGAAGCTGAGCTTGTCCATCGGATTGCGCGGCAGAACTTCGTGCATCACTGCTCGGTCGAGTGTGCCGTTGAGGATCACCCGTAGGTGCTTGATCGTAGAGGTGGCGTAGCCATCGTCCTCCAGCCCTTCTTGGAACTTCGCCACATCGCGCACGGTGAGGTCTTGGAGTCTCACCTTGCCCAGACGAGGGTAGAGGTGCTTCTTGATGAGGTGGGCGTACCCGGCGACCGTCTTGGGCTTGAGTTCGCGCTTTCTGGCGTCGAGCCACTCATCTACAGCATCGCCCACAGACAGTTGGTCGGGCCGCTTGATCAGGCCGCGCTCCCTATCCGCAATGACGAGCGACAGCTCCCGCTCTGCCTGGGTCTTGGTCTCGCAATAGCCACTCATGCGCTCGCCCTCGAACACGTACTGCCAGCGCCACTTACCGTTCTTCTTCTCGAAATAGACCGTCCCTCTTCCGTTCCCGCGCTTGGCCTTCTTGGGCATAGGTGTGACCCTCCTGCCCTGATCCTTAGCCTTGCAAACGACAAGCTCAATAACGCGGGAAACGCCCTCCACCACACTCTAGGCAAGGCCTCGCCGGAGGCGGTGGTGGTGACATCGTGCGGCCATCACAAGAAGTAGGACGGACTGCCAACACGCTACCCAAGAGACGGCATACGACCCGCTACCACCTCATGGCGCGGCCTCAGCAGAGGCATGTTGGCCGTGTAGTCCTTTGGGATGCCACTCTCTGTGCTGCTCAAGCCTTGCCATAGGGAGGTGGTGGCGTTGGATGAGCGTGGGTAAGTTTGGATTCCCAGTCCGCCGCCCGATTCCCAGTCTTCCCAGTCACCGAGGCGGGACTGGGAATCGAGAGAACCACTCCAAGGATAAGCAAGAGCTGCTACGCACCACTCACTGCGCCACTCTATATTCCCAGTATTCCCAGTCCGGATCGCAACCGGCCTCCTCTTATGTCTCTGTCTCTCCCCATTTTCCTTAATCCCTTCTTCTTCTCCTCCTCTCTCTTAGGCTTGAAGAATAACTGGGAATACTGGGAATATAGGCTTTGGGAAGGATAGTTCTGAATGGGGGCAGCATAGTATTGGAGCAGTAAGTCGAATTCCCAGTCTCCGATGAGGGACTGGGAATACTGGGAATCGGCAGGAACCATAAGGGTAAGTGGGCTATGGTCACGTGTGGTGTCTTATATGGCCTTGTGGGATGACCCAGAACTGAGAATGACTGGGAATCGCTCGCTTCCCGGCCAGCGGACACAAAGAGAACGGCGGCAAGCATTGCTGTTCACCACCACCATCATTCGGCGAGGCTATTGCGGAAAGCGCTCCGGGTACTCAAGGAACCACTTCTTAGCGCTGGTCCTTTTCACCAGACCCACTGCCTCATAGACACGCTTGAGCGCCGGCCCTTTCGGAATGGGGACTCCATTGGCAGGACACCATTCGTGCAATTGGAACATGAGCCAGTTCGCCGTTACGCCTTCACGCAGTCTCTGGAGCACTGGCATACCACCAATAGACTCATCGAAGTCGTGAGTGAGCCAGAAGTCACGGTAACGGTCGCTATCATTGCGTCCCTGTATCGATGCCCTGGCAACCGTCTCAGACGGCCTGAACAGCTCACCGCCCCGCACCCGTTCCAGCCCCTCCATCGCCCAAGCTAGGAAGCCGCGCAGATAAGCTGACTCTGGGTCACGGATCACGTCCTGAAGGCGCTTACCACCGAGCAGAGCTTCCCTGCCTTCCGGGGCTAGGCGATGCAAGAAGGGAAAGATCTTGATACGTTCCCATAAAGCGTCGTCAGTGGTGTCTACGTTAATGGGCTCATTTGAAATGATTAGCGTTGTGTGGGTGGCTCTGAACGTCTCACTTTCAGCGTAGAGTGCGCGCGCGGTTAGCAGATCGCCTCCGCTGACTGCCTTGAGGAACTCAGACTGTAGCCTTGCGGTCCCACCAACTTCGTTGACGAGTGCAAGACGCTTACCTCTGAAAACCTGCCCGGCTCTTTCATGGTCAGACTTTGTGGAGATGTGCTTAGGGTCTAGTGCAACTGCGAGGTTTCCCAGAGTGGCCGCTAGTGAGTTTGCGATGATGCTTTTGCCGGTTCCAGGTGGTCCCCAGAAGTTGGGAATGATTCTCTGGTCATTCGACCCTCTAAGGGTATAACCTACCATGTACTGGATGTCATCCCTGAGATTCCTATCATACCCAGTCATATAGTCTATTACCTCGTAAAAGTCGCTTCTATTTGCATTGGGATGATATTCCACTGGCAGTATGTCTGTGATGTAATCTTCACGCCGACGCTCGCGGAGGGTGCCACGATAGTCTAAGATATTAGGGAAAGGCAGAACATCGTCTTGTAGGTTGAACAGCTCGTCCCTGATGAGGATTGACGGCCTCGCGTCTGCAAGGGCTGACCTTCGGACGACATGCCTGGCGACTTGCTCTTTAGCCTTGCGATATGAGCCTATT
Organism: Deinococcus sp. Leaf326; assembly: GCF_001424185.1. Classification (NCBI taxonomy): domain Bacteria; kingdom Thermotogati; phylum Deinococcota; class Deinococci; order Deinococcales; family Deinococcaceae; genus Deinococcus; species Deinococcus sp. Leaf326. Next base: position 350,523 of record NZ_LMOM01000065.1, read on the forward strand.
TGTCGGAGCATTGCTTCGCTATCTTCCACCCGTCCTGCCTTTTCCAAGGCAACCGCGCATCTGACGATATACTCGCTCTCCTGCTCAAGGAGTAGAGGCAGCTTGCTAGCGTATGCCAGCACTTGTGGCTTGTCTTCCTTAGCCTTGGCCCAGATAATCTTCTCAGGTGAGTAAACCCAGTATAGACCACTGGTCTCACCGTACCGAAGGTCACCGTCAGAGCTTTGCGCTGTGCGGTAGCCGTTAGGGAGGTCACCAAACAGGGAGCCAAGCTCTGGCGGGTATCCGAGCAAGGCCAGCATCTGAGCGTCTGAGTAGTGGGGCTTGCCCTTGATGAGGTCTTCTGGTGCAGGAATCTGGCTTGCATCAGGCAGCTCAATGTCTCCGACCTTCTTACTGAGCGCCGCCATTTCTCTCTCCTTGGCGATGCTTCGCAGGGCAGCCTGGCGTGCCTCCCCGTAGGGCACCTTGCCCCCATTGCTGTGCTCGTAGTAGACGAAGAACTCGACCGGGTCGATTAGGTGGTCGCTCAAGGCCTCGCCGGCTAGCCCCATCCACTGGGCCATCGGGTGGCTACTGCTGTGGAGGTAGGCGCACAGGAAACCTTTCTTGTTCGGCAGTAAGGTCACGTCCCTGCCCGTCTCGCTGTAGGGGCTGCTCATGCGCCCATTGCCTTCATCCTTATAGCCTCGCCTTAGCAGGTCCTGGACAAGTGGCATCTGGGCGTTGTACCAGTCGATCAGCCCACCACCATCATTCTGGCGAGGCTCTGGAGTCTGCTTGGCCTCGCCAATAGAGGGTGGTGGCGCTTTGCTGGTGCCGCCTTCTGCGATCAGCTTCTCCGTCCATTCGTTCGACAGCACGGGGAGAGTAGAGGTCATGCCTGCCACCAGAGTTCAGTCTTGATCGGGCGCTCCGGGTTCTTGACGTTGTAGGTATTGGGCATTCGCAGGATGCGCCCCGCGTTGTAGACCTTCGGATCAGCACCGAATTCAGCGAACCGCTTCGCCAGCGCACGATTCGCAGCTTCGGTTTCCTCTATCTCCAATACGCGCTCAACCCTGAAGTACGCCTGCAAGCCGTGCCCCGAATACACCACCGCAAACGGGATCAGCCCTAGCACGCGGCATTTCTCCATGAAGGCGTGGTACTGCGAGGCCACCAGTGCTTTGAGTTCCTGGGTAGGCATTTGCTTCAGGTCTTCGCCTTCCGGTGCGTTGTGGCGTTCCTTGGCATCCATGTCCAGCCACAGGAGGTCGGTGGGCTTCGTGGTGGCGAGGTCATCCTTCTGCTCACGCAGGGCCATGCCGAAGAAGGCATTGGTGTCTGGCTTGAAGAATACCGGGTCGCCATCTTCCTCATCGGTATTGAGGGGGTAGGGCAGCAAGCGGTCTTGCTTGGGGCCATTGCCGATCATGGTGGTGTAGAGCCAGCCATCACGCCCACAGAGGAGGAGAGTGAACCACTGCCACTGGCTGATCTTGATAGCCTCCGGAATGTTGCTCTTCTGCGGCGCGGTATGTACGGGCTGCGAGGCGGCGAGTACGCTCTCATCGTGACCCTGCTCCCCCATGCCTCCAGCGGGGGGCGCTTTCATTGCTTCCCGCCGTGCAGGTGCTCGGTGATGGCCGACGCGGGAATGCGAACCGCGCCGTCGATCTTCAGGTAGCGGAGTTTGCCCAGGCTCATCCAGCGGCGCACGGTCGAGTTGGCGACCTTGAGTTGGGTGCAGACTTCTTCGATGGTGTGGTAGGTCTCCTGCGTCGGGGTAGACGCAGGGACGCCACTGGTGACAGTGGTCATCATGATTTCTCCTGTGAGTGACGAAAGCTCGGCCACGCCTATCGCTGCCGACCTGTGTCTAATCTTGCCTCGCCCGAGAGAGATTGACAAGCCTCTTTTCGTCGTCCCAGACGGGATTTATTCCCAACGAGGAGCTGCCCTCTAGCTACCTTCCAGCCCTCCAAGAGCTACGCCCGAGCCCATGCGCAGCCCCTCTCCAGCCATCTGTTCGGAGAGGCAAGACAGGTAAGAAGAACGCCCGCTCCTGTGATGAAGGAGACGGGCGTTTCTGCTGTGCTGGGCGCGGCTTTACCAGTAGAGGCCTTGCTTGATGCGGTCGTCCATCAGGATTGCCCAGATGCGGCTGGAGGCGCGAAGTTCTTTGAGTTGATTGGGGCCTTCTGCGGGCATGAGTTCTATGGCTTGCTCAATAGCTGACAAGCCAAACGGATACGGCTCATTCCCTTCAACCTCCACAGTTATCGTTCGCCCGCTAATCGTATAGGTGAACTCCTTGCCCTCTTTCTGTCGGAAGATTTCGCCCTGGTGCTGTTCTATGCGGCGCAGGACTTCGGCATGGAGTTCGTCGCTGTATCGCTTCATAGACAGACGCTACTTGGGCGTGTCTCACGGTGGCCTGACGGGTGGTCGCTATTGCCTCTCCAGCATGTGGTGTGAAACAGCCAGCAGCGGAGGTCACTCATATGCCCGACTCAGCCCCTCGTCCGCCCGCTCGCCGTCCCTCCCCAGTCCCTGAACGCGCCTCGCCAGACCCCGCCCCGCAGTCGGTGAAGGCGACCCTCGGCATGTTCGGTCTGCTGATCCTGCTCTCGGCGTTGCTCATCGCCGGGATGTGGTGGGCCTTCACGCGCCCTGCCAAGCCACAGCCGCAGCCCACGCCCACACCTATGACCTCGACGCGCACGCCTGCCCAGAACCTCGCCGTCCTGAGCGGCAGGTCTGCCGATGACTCCGCCACCGCCACCGCTCTGGCGAGGCTCGACGCGCTATGCCCAGAGAGCGAGGCTCAGGTAGCTGATCTTGTGGTCAACCTGCAAGGCGTGCTGGCGAAGGCAGGCCACGTCTACAGCATCCCGCTGCTGATGGACACCCTCTCGCAAGCGCAGGAAGGCTCGGGGCAGACCTGCCTGGATACGGCGACTGCCCTGAGCCTGACGCTGGAACGCTAATAACGTACGAGAACGTTCTCGACCAGTTCTAGACGTAGGGAGGGGAATAGACCTTAAGGCGGGGAGACAAACTCCACACTCCTCATTGCCACCCGACGAATCCCCTGTGCCGAACGTGTGAGGGGCAGCCCCCTACAGTCGGTTGACCATGCCCGACCCACACCCCGATCGCGCCAGCGCCAGCCGCACCGTCGTCCTCATCGGGTGCGTCAAGTCCAAGCAGTCACAGCCCACCCTGGCGAAAGACCTGTACACCTCCAGTCTCTTCCAGGCACGGCGTCGGTTCGCGGAGCGGTTCGGAGACCAGTGGTTCATCCTCTCGGCCTTGCACGGCTTGGTTGACCCGGAGCAACCCCTCGCCCCTTACGAGCAGGTGTTGACCGCAGGCGCGAGCCGCCGTTGGGCCGAGCAAGTGTTCACCGCGCTCAGGCCACAGCTCCGGGCCAGTGACCGGGTCGTCTTGGCTGCCGGTGGTCACTACCGCAAATACTTCGTGCCGAAGCTCGAGCAGGCAGGCCACGAGGTAGAAGCCGTCCTGACAGACGTGCCGGGGATTCAAGTCCAGGTCCGCCGCCTGAACGAGGCCACGCAGAGGGGGCACTGGTGAACGCCACTGAACGTACCCAGGCCATCCGCCACTTCTACACGTTGCTGGACGACCTAGAGCAGCGGGTGGGCGGTAGACGCCTCCTCCAAGACTGCACGAGCAAAGGCTGGCCGAATCGGGGCGTGTACTTCTTCTTCGAGCCGGGCGAACAGCGCACCGTCACGGGCGAGGGCGCACGGGTGGTCCGGGTCGGTACACATGCCGTCAGCGCGGGCTCCAAGACGAGCCTCTGGAACCGCGTGAGCCAGCACAGGGGCAAGGTTGGGGATGGCGGGGGCAACCACCGAGGGTCCATCTTCCGCAGCCACGTCGGTTCAGCACTCCTGGCGCGCGACGGCCTAACATTGGCGTCCTGGGGCGTCACCCACAAGACAGAGCTGGCGGACAAGCAGGCCGAGCATGACCACGAGCAGAGGGTCAGTCGGACTCTAGGGCAGTTCGGGGTGCTGTGGCTGGCGGTGGACGACGTGCCGAGCAAGGACAGCGAGCGGGCCTTCGTGGAGCGGAATGCGATCGCGCTGCTCAGTGCTGTGAACGGAGGGGCGGACCCGGCTTCGGAGACCTGGCTGGGGCGGTGGGCGCAGGCTCCGGCGATCCGACAGAGCGCGCTCTGGAACGTGCGCCATGTGGACGACCGCGTTGATCCGGAGTTCTTGGGCGTGTTCGAGCGGCTGGTGCGGGCACACTAGCCGAGAGACCCGCTCGGGGCTGGCGGTGGCGTGCAACGGTGCGTGCAACCGAGTCCCACGCAGGGCCATGCCGGACTGCCTCGTTGCCCTGCTCAGGCGGGAGCCGACGCGCGAAGAACGCTTTGCGGCAAAGGCTCGCCGTTGCACGGGATACGTCGTTGAAGTGCGTCCTGGACGGCAGAATCCGGCATGGCATTCAGAAGGTCAGGGGTTCGAATCCCCTCAGCTCCACCAGAGAAAGAGGCGTTGTCGGAAACGGCGGCGCCTCTTCGCTTGTTGTGTCCCTTGTTGCCTCGGCGCTTCGCTGAGGTTCGTCCGGTGTCTGGTCAGACCCCTGCCAGAAGGCCGGCCGACCAGACGACAACCTCAGCTCAGAGCTGCTCGGGCGCCTTGGTCTTGGGCGCAGGCCGCTTTCTGGCCTCGGGGGCAGCGGGCACCGGCGCGCCGTGGTCGTCGGCCGAGCGGCCCGCGAGAATGTTGAACACGCGGCGCACGTCGGCGGCGCGGGCCTCGACGTAGCCCTGGCCCATCTTGCCCTCGTAGGTGTTGCCGGTGGTCAGATCGAAGGCCAGTTGCAGCGCGCGGGCGTCGAAAGAAGAGTCCATGCCCCTGGATACCATGCCCGGCCGGCGCAGAAGCTCAGCTTGTCCGGGCAGGCGCGGCGCCCTGCGGCAGGTCGGCCAGGATGGTGTCGATCACGCCCTGAAGACTGAGCGGGCCAGTATCGATGACGCGCGCCTCGGGGGCCGGCACGCTCTGGGCGCGGTCGCGCTCATCCCGGCGGATGAGAGCGGCCTCGATCTCGGCGACGGCCTCGGGGCGCTCGGCAGCGCGGCGGCCGGCCCGTACCCGCGCGCTGGCGGTCAGGTAGAACTTGGCCTGCGCCTGGGGAAAGACCGCCGTGCCCATGTCCCGGCCCTCGACCACGAAGGGCGGCGTCAGGGCGCGCAGCCGCCGGTCCACCCAGGCGCGCAGCTCGGGCTGGGCGGCGACCGCGCTGACCCCGGCGTCCACCGCCGCCGACTGCACGTCGGCCGTCAGCTCGCGGTCGCCCAGCCACAGCCGGTTGCCGCCCGCCAGAGGCTCCAGGCGCAGCGGCTGGGCCTCCAAGTGGGGCAACAGGGCGGGGTCGTGGGGGGCAAGGCCCGCCTCATAGGCGAGGAGCGTGGCGGCGCGGTACAGCAGGCCACTGCTGACATAGGGCACGCCCAGCGCGCGGGCCACGCCCGAGGACACGCTGGATTTTCCGCTGGCGGCCACGCCGTCGATGGTCACGATCACGCCCTCAAGTGTAGGTCAAGCGGCCAGACGCGGCGCAGGCCGCTGCCCCGGAGTCTTGACCTGCGGCTCATGCCGGGCCGCTAGACTGGGAACGATGAAGAAGGCTGCCCTGCTCCTGACCGCCCTGCTGGCCCTGAGTGCCTGCCAGAAGAAGGCGGAAACCACCACCACTCCGGCCAGCACGGACACGGAGACGACCGCCACCGGGGAGACGTCCACGATCCCCTCGACCACCCCGGCCACGACCCCCGCCGCCACCGTGACGACTCCCGGCGCGCTGCCCGCCGGCTACACGCTGGTGCCCTTCCTGAGCCAGACGCCGGTGCGCGAGTTCAAGGCCGAGCCGGCCATGACGCTGCAACAGGGCAAGGACTACTACGCCCTGATCGACACCGACAAGGGGCAGGTGCTCGTGGACCTGTACGAGCAGGAAACGCCCGTGACAGTGAACAACTTCGTGACGCTGGCCCGCAACCACTTCTACGACGACACCCGCTTTCACCGCGTGATCGACGGCTTCATGGCGCAGGGCGGCGACCCGCAGAGTACCGACCCGGCCAAGAAGGACGCCTGGGGCAGCGGCGGCCCCGGCTACAGCTTCGCCGACGAGATCCGCAGCAAGCTGACCTTTGACGGCGCCGGCGAACTGGCGATGGCCAACAGCGGCGCCAACACCAACGGGTCGCAGTTTTTCATCACCTTCGGGCCGACCGAGAGCCTCAACGGCCGCCACACCATCTTCGGCAAGGTCGTCACCGGCGAGGACGTGCTGGGCAAGCTGACCCGCACGAGCGACACGAGCAGCGGCAGCGAGACCCCCATCGCCGGGGCCACCGCCGACGAGGTGCTCACCGTCCGCATTCTCACCAAGGGCTGAGGGGCTCACCCCCCCGTCAGGCCGGGCCGGTACGCTGAGCCGCATGAAGCGCTCTCTCTCCGGCCTGGCCCTGCTCGCCCTGCCTCTGGCCCTGGCCGCCTGCGCGCGCACGGCGACCCCCGTGGCCGACTATGACCTCAGCGGCACGCTCGCAGGCGCTCAGGGCTGGAGTGCGCCGCGGTTCGCCCTCGTGGGCACCGGCATCCCCAACATCTTCACGAACAAGGGCAACCTGTCGCAGAGCACCGAAGTGACGGCGGCGGGCCTGAACTTCGGCGTGGACCTGCCCACCCTGCCGGACGTGGCGGGCGTGTACCAGATCGTCGCGTACAACGACACCGACGGATCGGGGACCTACACCATCGGCGAGCCCTTCGCGCGCAACCGGCAGTGGCTCGTCTTCAGCCCGGCAGGCGGCGACCTGCCGGCGGTCAACCTGCCCGAACAGTTGCCCTGGGCCGGCGGCGAAGAAGCTCTGCCCGCCATGAAGGTCGCGCGCGGCTGGAACCTCTATGACCGCAGCCAGCCCCTGAGCGCGGCCAACCCGCACGCCGCCGCGAAGGTGACCGGCTACGACATCAGCCGCTGACGGGCTTGGCCCCGGCTAGCGCAGAAACGGATTGGTCTGCCGCTCACGCGCCACCGTTGTCGCGCCGCCGTGACCGGGGTAGACGGCGGTATCGTCCGGCAACGTGAGCAGTTCAGCGGCGAGGCCCGCCAGAAGCTGCGGATGATTGCCTCCTGGCAGGTCGGTGCGGCCGATACCCCCGGCGAAGAGGGTGTCGCCCGCGATCACGAAACCGTCGCCGACGAACACCACGTGGCCCGGCGCGTGGCCCGGCAGCTCGCGCACGGTGAGGCTCAGGTCGCCCGCCGTGAGCACCTGCCCCTGCACCAGATCGGCGTCGGGATCGGCCGGCTGGGTAAAGGGCAGGTTCCAGCGCGCCGCCGACGTCCCCCCGGCGCGGTAGAGCGGCAGATCGGCGGGGTGCAGGTGGACGGCCACGCCCAGCGCCTCCCGGACCTCCTGCACCGCCCCGATGTGGTCGAAATGCCCGTGCGTGAGCAGAATTCCCCGCACCGTGATCCCACTGGCGCGGACCAGTGCCAGGAGGCGAGCGGCCTCGTCGCCGGGATCAATCAGGAAGCCCTCGTTCTCCTCGCCCGCGACCAGCAGGGCGTTTTCCTGGAGGGGACCGGTGGACAGGGACCAGACGCGCGCCGCGCCGTGCGTGCGGGGGGCCGGGGAGAGGGCAGTCATGGGGCGAGTGTAGCCCTCTCCTCTATCCTGTGGCCCATGCAGCACACCCGCACCTGGCAGGACGTGTACGGCGGCGCCCACGCGAGCTTCGGCGGCCGCGCCGGAGGGTACCGCTGGCTTGTCGCCGCGCCCCCCGAACTGGCCTCCGGGCTGAGCACCGAACTCGCCGCCGTGGAGGGCAAGGGCGAGACGGTCCTGCTCATTCATGATGGCCTGACCCCGCTGCTGGCCAGCGTGCGGGAGCTGAACCCGCGCGGCGTGCTGGTGGTGGCCCCGGCTCCCCTCTCCGGCGGCCCCGCGCTACAACTGCCGGAGCGCACCCTGGACGGTGCGGGCGGCCTGACCTACCGCGAGGGCGGCGCGTTTCCGGCCTGGACCGGCGCGGCCAACCCGGAGGCCCCGCGCGACGAGTGCCCCCCAGCCAGCGCCGCCGCCTCGCTGGGGGCGGCGGTCGTGGTGACGGACCCGGCGGGCGTGCGGGCGGCCCTCGAAGCCTGGATGGACGCGACGCCGCACGGGCGCTGAAACTGCCCCCAGGGCAGTCCTCTGCCCAGGACCGCCAGCTCAGGGCCGCAGGATCAGGCAGGTGGTCGAGGCGTAGGCATAGATCTTGCCCGCCTCGTCTACCAGCCGGCCCTCGGCCACGGCCGTCTGTCGGGTCGAGGCGACGACCTGCCCGACCGCCTGCACCTCCGGGCCGCCCACGCGCAGGGGGCGCAGGTAGTTCACCTTGAGTTCCAGGGTGGTGTACCCCACCCCCGCCGGCAGGGTGGTCTGGACCGCGCAGCCCACCGCCGAGTCGAGCAGCGTCGCGTACACGCCGCCGTGGACCGACCCGATGGGGTTGTAGAGGTCCTCGCGCGGGGTGAGCCGGAACACCGCGCGGCCCTCACTGAAATCCTCCGGCGCGGGCCAGGCCATGCCCAGGACGGCGGCTATGGGCGGGCCGGGCAGCTCGCCGCGCGCCATGGCCCACAGGTATTCCAGGCCGCTGAGCTGCCGCGCCCGTTCCAGGGTCTCGGCCGGGTCCTGCCAGGTGTAGGTGCGCGTGCGCGGATCAGTCATGTCCAAGAGTCTACCGACCGCCCCCCAATCGCTGCCCGCCCCAGTGGGTAGACTCCGCCGCGTGAGCACCACCGACCTCCCCTTTTCTCCCCCTGTCCCGGACCCCGGCGCCGTCGCCGGGCCGGTCCGGCACCTGTACGTACACGTGCCGTTCTGCCCCAGCATCTGCCCGTACTGCGACTTTCATGTGCTCGAACGCCGCGCGGGCATGGTCGAGCGGTATCTGGCGCGCATAGAAGAGGAGGCCGCGTGGCTGGCCCGCACCTATCCCACCGAGCTGGAGACGGTGTACCTCGGCGGCGGCACGCCCAGCTTTCTGCGTGGGGCCGAGATGGAGGCGCTGGTGGGCAGCGTCCGGCGGCACCTGGGCTGGGGCAGCCTGGAAAATACGCTGGAGATCAACCCCGGCACCGTGAGTGGGGAGCGCGCGGCACACTGGAGGGCCTTGGGCTTTGACCGGGCCTCGGTGGGCGTGCAGAGTCTCGACGACGCCACGCTGCGCTTCCTGGGCCGCCAGCACACGGCCGCGCAGGCCCGCGAGGCCGTACAGACCCTGACCGCGCAGGGCTTCCGGGTCAGCGGCGACCTCATCACGGCGGTGCCGGGGCAACCGCTCGACAGCGATATCCGGGGGCTGGTCGAGCTGGGTGTGGGACATGTCAGCGCGTACACCCTGACCATCGAGCCGGGCACCGAGTTCGCCCGCCGGGGCGTGACTGTTCAGGAAGACGACGAGCGCGCCGGATTCGAGCGCACCGAGACGCTGCTGGAGGCGCAGGGGTTCGCGCGCTACGAGGTCAGCAACTACGCGCGGCCGGGCCAGGAGTCGCGCCACAACCGCGCCTACTGGCAGGGGCGCACCTACCTGGGGCTGGGGCCGGGGGCGGCCGGACACTATCCGGCCGGGCATGGGCCAGCCACCGGGGAGCCGGGCCTGCTCACCACCCGGCGCACCAACCCCCACCTGCACGAGTGGCTGACCGGCGCGGCAGGGGACGCCGAGGGCATCGACCCCGAGGAGTACGTCACCGACGCGCTGTTCATGGGGCTGCGGCTGCGGGAAGGCCTCGACCTCGCCGACCTCGCGCGCCGCAGCGGCCTGGACGTACGGGGGCGCTACGCCCGCCCTCTGGCCCGCAATGTCGCGCGCGGCCTGCTGGCCCTGGACGGCGACCACCTGCGCGCCACGCCCGAGGGCTGGTGGGTCCTGAACCGCGTGGTGACCGACTTTCTGGAGGAGTGAGCGTGGGGTGCCCAGCGCCCGCGCCAACTCCGCATTCCATTCACCACACGTCCTTGTCAATCCTGCGCGTCCGACTCTCCGGGCCGGGCACAGACAGCTGTGGGGGGGCGCGTTAGACTGCCCACATGACCAAAAGCTTTGACTTTGACGTGCTGGTAATCGGCGCTGGACCCGGCGGCTACCACGCAGCGATCCGGGCCGCGCAGCTGGGCCTCAAGGTCGCCTGCGCCGAACGTGACTCGGTGGGCGGGGTATGCCTGAACGTGGGCTGCATTCCGACCAAGGCGCTGCTGCACGCGGGCGAGACGGTGGCGGGCGCGCGCCACGCCGCCGAATTCGGGCTGACCTTCGGCGAGCAGAAGCTCGACATCGCCAAACTCAACGGCTGGAAGGACGGCATCGTCAAGAAGCTCACGGGCGGCGTGGGCGCACTGTTCAAGGCCAATAAGGTCACTCATCTTCAGGGCCAGGCCAGCTTCGTGGACGACCACACCGTCAAGGTGGGCGACAAGACCTACACGGCCGCCAACTTCATCATCGCCACCGGTTCTGACCCCGCGCGGCTGCCCGGGCTGGACGTGGACCAGGACATGATCTTGGACAGCACCGGCGCGCTCGTGCTGCCCGACCCCGTGCCCGCGCGGATGCTGTGCGTGGGCGGCGGCGTGATCGGGTTCGAGTTCGCCAACATCTACACGAGCCTGGGCAGCCGGGTCAAGGTGATCGAGTTCCTGCCCAACATCATCCCTGGCGCCGACGCCGACGCGGTCAAGGCCTTCCAGAAGGCGATGGAGAAGCAGGGCGTGGTCGTCGAGGTGCAGACCAAGGCCAACAAGGCCGAGAAGAAAGCCGACGGCGTACACGTCGAGCTGGAAAACGTCAAGACCGGCGAGAAGCGCACCGAGGTCTTCGACCGCGTGCTCGTGGCTGTGGGCCGCCGCCCGCGTACCGACGGCCTGAACATGCAGGCGGCGGGCGTGCATGTCACCGAGCGCGGCTTCATTCCGGCCACCAAGCAGCAGCGCACCAACGTGGCGCACATCTACTCGGTGGGCGACGTGGCGAGCAACCCCATGCTGGCGCACAAGGCCATGAAAGAAGGGTTGGTGGCCGCCGAGGTCATCGCCGGCAAGCCCGCCGAGCAGGACGCCGTGGCGATTCCGGGCGTCGTGTACACCTCGCCCGAACTGGCCTGGGTCGGCCTGACCGAGCAGGAAGCCAAGGACAAAGGCTACGAGGTCAAGACCGGCAACTTCCCCTTCAGCGCCTCGGGCCGCGCCATGACGCTGCAGCAGACCGACGGCTTCGTGAAGATGGTCGTCGAGAAGGACACCGACCTGCTGCTGGGCGTGCACATCGTGGGGCCGCACGCCTCGGACATGCTGGGCGAGGCGGGACTGGCGCTGGAGATGGCCGCGACCGCGAGCGACATCGCCCTGACCATCCACGCCCACCCCACCCTGAGCGAGAGCGTGCTGGAGGCCGCTGAGGCGGTCCACAAGCAGGCCATCCACATCATGAACCGCTGAGCGGACAACCTCGCCGCATGCGGCGGAGCAGGACACGCCCCCACCCATCCGGGGGCGTGTCCTGCTCCGCTGTGTGCAGCCTTCTGTTCCTGGCCGGGCTTTTGGCGCTACGCTGGTGCTCAGCGTGAAACTCCTGTCCCGGACTGCCTTCCTCGGCCTGTACGCCGGCCTGCTGGGCCTGATCTCCGGGCCGGCGACGGCGCAGACCGCGCCCTTCACGGTCGAGGTCCGGTTCGTAGGCAAGGCGCCGAACGCCGCCCAGCAGGCGACCATCCGCGCGGCGGCCGCGCGGGTATCGAAGCTCATCGCCTCGCCGTTCGGGCCGGTCACGCTGCCCGGTGACGCCGAAGCCTGCGACAAAGGGCTGCCGACCGTGCGGGGGCGGGTGGACCGCTTCTTCGTGTTCGTGCGCGTCCTGCCGCTGGACGAGGACCTCTACGCCGAGGCGTGGCCCTGCGACCTGCACGACGGCTCCTACCTGCCGGTGTACGGCGCGGTGAGCCTCAACTCGCGGGTGCTGGGCGACCTGTCGGCCACCGACCTGACCGACACCATGATCCACGAGACGCTGCACGCCCTGGGCGTGGGCACCCTCTGGGAGGCCGACGCGCGCGTGTCGCTGAGCGGCGAGTCCGACGAGCGCTCGCTGGTCACCAAAAGTGCGGGGCAGTTCTACTACACCGGGGCCCGGGGCGTGGCGGCCTACCGCGCCCTGGGAGGCCGGGGCGACCGCGTCCCGCTTGACGCCGACGCCGGACACTGGGCGGGTTCGGCGGTCTGCTCGGAGATCCTCTCGGGCGACGCGGGCAACTACACGGGGCGGGTCAACCCTGTCAGCCCCCTCACGCTGGGCGCCCTCGAAGACCTGGGCTACCGGGTCAACCGCGCGGCCGCCAGCCCCTATACGCTGCCTCTGCGCGGCTACGGCGTGAAGTCGGCGCCCGTCCCGGCCAAGTCCACATCGCCCGCCCGGCGGCCCACGTCCTACGCCAACTGTGCGGCCGTCCGCGCGGCCGGAGCAGCGCCCCTGCGGCGCGGCGACCCCGGCTACCGCGCCGACATGGACGGCGACGGCGATGGGCTGGCCTGTGAGTGAGCCCCGGTGAGTGACGAGGCCGAGTTCCTCTCCTACGCCCGCAACCGCACGGTGATAGGCCGCCGCGTCGTGAACAGCCGCGAAGAACTCGCAGCCCTGATCGACTCGGCCGGGGCCTGGGGCTGGACCCTGGACGAGTTTCGGCGACGGGCCGGCGTGCGCTTCGCCGGTGACACGGCGTATGTCACCGAGTTTCTGTGGCACGGGGACGGTGTACCCCTGAGCGAGATCTGGCAGGAGGTGCAGGCGAAGCACGGCTGAGGAGCTGGGCCTATGCAGGCTTGACCTTTGCCGTCCGTCTTCTCAACACGCGGCCAGGGAGGAGGGGCGCTCTTCAGGGAGCCCCTACCGGGCTGCCGAACTTGGGCCTTGTCGCCAGCCTGTGGAGCCTGACCCGGCGCGGGTAGACCAGCAAAACCCCCTCCGCGGTGGGATGGGAGGGGGAAGCCCGACCTACAGCGCCCGCCGTCGCCAGCCCCGCACCCGGCTCCAGAGCCGGTAGGCGACGACCCCCAGACCCGCCAAGCCCAGTACCGCCAGGATGGGCGCGAACACCGCCAGGACGCTCAGTCCCAGGCTGCTGGCGTCCTCGGCAGCGCTCACCACCGGGTTGCCCAGACCGCCGGTCGTGGCAGTGGCGACTGGGCGCACGGCGGCGCGGGTCGCGTGGACCCCTCCCGCCACCACCAGCCCCAGCGCCAGTTTGAGGGCCGGCGGCACGTCGGCCACGCCCGCCTGCGAGGCAAACAGGACCGCGCCCGCCGCCGTGTTCACCACCCCACCCACGAGATGCAGGACGTGGTCCACACCGGGGATCTTGTCGCCCACGAAATCCAGCGCGCCCACCACCGCGACCGCCAGCAACACCCAGGGATTCGCCAGCAGGTCGAAGGGCTGCGCCAGATTCATCACACCCGCGCGGGTCAGCAGGCCAACCACCAGCAGCGGAATATAGGCGTTCAGGCCCGCCGCCCCCGAGAGGCCCAGCGAGGAGAGCAGTCCGGTGAAGAGGTCCATATGCCCTGCATACGCCCCGGCGGGCAGGGACGTTTCCGGGGCGCCCAGAGCGAGTCTTTAGGCTTGTGGGGCCGCCCCCAGCTAGAAGGGTCCCGGCAGATGCAGGCCGACGTAACCCGCGTCCGCCGGGGCGTGGTCCAACTCGGCCAGCGCGCGGTTCAGGCGGTCCTGGCGGCGCGCGGCGAAAAAGATCACGGTGAGGATGGGCAGGAACACGGCCAGCAGGATCAGTCCCATGAGGTGCCTCCTGCGCCCCAGCGTACAGCGGGGGGTCAGGGACAGCTCATGGGGCCGGAATCAGGCGGACAGGGTCAGGCGGACGCCTCGCCCGCGCCCAGGTACGCCACGAGCAGGTCCACACCCGCGCGCACATCGGTTTCGTGGACCGCCTCGACGATGGTGTGGATATAGCGGGTCGGCAGGCTCAGGGTCAGGGTCGGCACGCCCTCGCGGCTGCGCTGGATGGCCGCGCCGTCGGTGCCGCCCTGGCCGAGCACCTCGAGCTGTGCGGGAATGCCCTTGTCCTGCGCCAGGTCCCAGAACTCGTCCACCAGGGAGCGGGTCGAGATCATGGAGGAGTCGTAGACCTTGATGCCGATGCCCTCGCCCATGCGCGTGACCGCCTCGTCGGGGCCGACACCGGGGGTGTCCACCGCGAGGGTCACGTCCAGGCCGATCCCCACCGTGGGCTGCACGCCGTAGGCCGCCGTGATGGCGCCGCGCAGGCCGACCTCTTCCTGCACGCTGAACACCGCGTACAGGTCGTGGCGCAGGGGCTGGCCGCGCAGCGCGCGCAGCGTTTCGAGAAGCAGGAATACGCTGGCGCGGTCGTCCATCGCCTTGCCGCACACGAGCTGCCCCACCTGCCGGGCCGTCTGGTCGAGGGTGACCATGTCGCCCACGCGCACCTGGGCCTTCACCGCGTCACCGTCCAGTCCAAGGTCCACGAAGAACTCGCGCAGCTCGGGCACCTTCTTGCGCTCCTCGGGCGAGGCGATGTGCACCGGACGGCCTGCCGGGGTCAGGATGCCAGGCAACGCTCCGCCGCGCGTATGCACAGTGACGTTGCGCGCGAACAGGTTGCGCGTGTCGAAGCCGCCGAGATTCTGGAGGCGCAGGTAGCCCTTCTCGTCGACGTAGCGCACCAGAAAACCGATCTCGTCCATGTGGGCCGAGACCATCACGCGCCCACGCGGCTCCTCCCCCGTGCCGGCGCAGCGGGCGATCACGTTGCCCAGCGCGTCCACCCGCACCTCGTCGGCCAGACCTTCGAGTTCCGTGAGCACGAAGTCGCGCACCGCGTCCTCCTGTCCGGGCACGCCGGGCAGGTCGGACAGCTTCATCAGGAGGTCAAGCCTCAGATCGGTTTTCGTCATGCGGCGCAGTATGAACCGGCTCCGGGGCCGGGCGCAGGTCAGTGCTGTTGAACTGTCCCTGGGCGTCGGACAGGCCCTGTGTGGCCCACACCGTCGCCGCGTCGGCGCCCAGGCGCACGAGTTCGGCCAGGGTCGCCGCTTCTCCTTCGCGCCACTTGCTCAGCACCCAGTCGGCGGGGTCCCAGCCGGCCGGCGGGCGCGAGATACCTACCTTGACCCGCGCGAAGGCTTCGTGGCCCAGCAGCCGGATGATGTCGCGCACCCCGTTCTGGCCGCCGTGCCGCCCACCGTGCCGGATCTTGAGCAGCCCGAAGGGACTGTCGAGGTCGTCCTGCAAGACCAGCAGGTCGTCGCCCTCCAGCTTGTAGAAGGCCATCAGCGGCGCGACCGCCTTGCCGGACGTATTCATGAACGTGGTTGGCCGGACCAGCAGCACCTTCTGGCCTGGAGCCGGCCCCAGGCGCACGTCGGCCACGTCGGCGTCCTTGTCCTTGCGCCAGGCCGCGCCCCCGCGCCGGGCCAGTTCGTTCAGGACCAGCCAGCCCACGTTGTGGCGCGTCTGCGCATACTTTTCGCCCGGATTGCCCAGGCCCACGATGAGTTTCAAGGCGCTCAGGCCTCCAGCCCGCCGAGTTGCGCGCGCCACTGCGCGGTGGTTTCACGCACGCGGGCGTCGGTGCTGGCCCGTTCATACCCGGCGCGGAAGTCGGCGAACCGGGTGTCGGAGTCCGAGAACAGCAGGCCCAGCGCGTGCTGCACGTCGCTCACGTGCTGCTCGGTCAGGCGGGTGTCCTTGGCGTCGAGCACCTCGTCGAGGGTCGCCATCAGGCCCGAGAGGGGCCGCAGCCACTGGAAGGCGGGGTCGCCCGTGACGAGCGCGTACAGCGCGAAGGGACCGCCGACCGGACCGTTCAGAAACTCGTACTCGCCCTTGGCGAAGTCGAGCAGCGCCGAGTGGAAGGCGCGCAGGGACTTGGACAGGGCGTCCAGGCGGCTACGGATGGCGGCGTTAGGAGAAGTCATGGACGCAGGATAAGGCCCGGCCACCGGGGCAGAAGGTGGGGCGCAGCGTTCAGGGGGCCGGGCCGGACTACCAGCCCCACGTCCCCGGCTCACCCTTGAAGGGGCCGACCACGTCACCCGTGATCCAGCCGCCGTAGAATCCCCCCGGCTGCGGTGTCACGCGCTCGCCGTCCACCCGGCACTCGTCCATGCGGCCCGCGTACAGTGCGACGTGTCCGGCCATCTCGCGGAAGTCCAGAGTAGGCGACTCGTAGCTCCAGCCCGCCGCGTCGGCGACCTGATCGCCGCCGACCAGCGTCCAGTACGTCGCTTCTCCCTTGAACTCGCACACGCTGCCTCCCGGCGCGGGACGCAGCGCGCCCGGCACGAAAGCTTCCGGCGGCAGGTAGTAGGTCGGCGGATGGCTCGTTTCCAGCACCCGGAAGGCTGCGCGGGTCTGCGCGATGAGCTGGCCGCCCAGCCAGACCTCGATCAGTTTGGGAACGCGCTCCAGACGGGGGGGACGCGGGTAATTCCACACCGACTCCTGACCGGGGCCGGGCGGGATGGGCTGGGGACGGCGCAGCATGGAACCAAGATGCCACGCCTGACCATGACTGTACGGCCCAGGCCCACCCCCCGCGCCTCCAGACCCCGTCCCTCTACACTCAGGGCCGCGCCGCAGTGCGGCAGAAGGGGTCAGAGTATGAGCGAGACAGAGACGAAAGCGCCGCGCAGCCGCGCCCGCATGCTGGAACTGGTGTTCCCGAAGGACACGAACTATCACGGCACCGCCTTCGGGGGCTGGGTGCTGTCGCTGATGGACAAGGCCGCGAGCATCGCCGCCGTGCGGCACGCCGGGGGGAACGTGGTCACGGCGCGCATGGACGGCGTGGACTTCCACGTGCCCATCCGGGTCGGAGACGCCGTGGCCCTCGACGCCCGCGTGATCCGCGTGGGCCGCACGAGCATGACCATCCGGGTGGACGTGTACCGCGAGAACATGGCGAGCGGCGAGCAGGAACTGGCGACCACCGGCCTGTTCGTGTTCGTGGCCCTCGACGACCAGAGCCGCCCGCGCCCCGTCCCGGCCCTGGCTCCCGGCGACACCGCCAGCGCCCAGCCGGACTACGAGGCCCGCCCGTGAACACGCCGGGAAGTCCGGCGCCGGAGGCGGGCCCGGACCTCGACCTGACCCTGGTGCGCCACGGGGCGACGGCGTGGAACGAGGGCGGGCGCTGGCAGGGCCTGACCGACAACGCGCTGGGCGAGCGCGGCGTGACCGAGGCCCGGCGGCTCGGCGCGCGCCTCGCGGGGCTCGCCTTCGACCGGGCCGAGTCCAGCGACCTCGCGCGGGCGGTGCAGACGGCCGAACTGGCGCTGCCGGGCCGGCCTCTGACCCTCGACCCCCGGCTGCGCGAGATCGGGTTCGGCGAGTTCGAGGGCCTCAGTGTCCCCGAGATGGCCGCGCACCCGGCCTACGCGGCGTGGCAGCTCGACCCGTGGCAATACGCCCCGCCCGGCGGCGAGAGCCTGGGAGAGGTCGCGGCGCGGATGCAGGCCTGGGCCACAGAACTGCCCGGTGGTCACACCGTCGCCTTCTCGCACTCGGTCGCTATCCGGGGGCTTCTCTCGGCCCTGCTGGACTGGGCGCCGCAGCCGCAACCGGGCTACCCGCTGCCCTTCTCGGTGCGCCTCGGGCATACGAGCCTGAGCACGCTGCGCCGCCGGGGCGGGGTCTGGACCCTGCACCGCCTGGGCGACGCGGCGCACCTGGAACCGGCCCCTCGCGCAGACGGCGCCGAGGGGGGCACGCCGTGAAGGTCCGGCTCACCCTCCGGCCACGCCCCACCTTCAGGATGCGGGCATGAGCCTGCAAGCGACCCGCCCCGAATTCCTGGATCTGTTTCCCAAGGACGCGGCACCCCGGCAACTGGCAGGGGGCTTCACCTGGACCGAGGGCCCGGCCTACGTGCCGGCGCGCCGGGCGGTCTTTTTCAGCGACGTGCGCCAGAACCGCCTGCTGCGCTGGTCCGACGCGGGCGAACTGGCCGACGAGATGAACCCCAGCCACCACCAGAACGGGCACTGCGTGGACCTTCAGGGCCGCCTCATCGCCTGCTCGCACGGCCTGCGCGCCATCGTGCGTCAGGAGGAGGACGGCAGCTGGACCACCCTGACCGACCGCTTCGCCGGTGGACGGCTGAACAGCCCCAACGACGTGACGCTGCACCCCGACGGCAGCCTGTGGTTCAGCGACCCCACCTACGGTATCGACAAGCCCGAAGAGGGCTACGGCGGCACCAAGGAGCAGGAGGGCAACTACGTGTACCGCCTGGACCCCGACGGCACCCTGACGGCGCCCATCCGCGACCGGGTCAAGCCCAACGGCCTAGTGTTCGTGAGCGCCGAGCGGCTGCTGGTGTCCGACACGGGCGACGCCCAGACGCACGCCTACCGCCTCGCGCCCGCGCCGCAGGACACGCCGGGTCTGACCTGGTCCGGTCAGGATGGGCAGCCGCAGGCCGCCACGCACGAGCGGGTGTGGTTCAAGGTAGACCCCGGCAAGACCGACGGCATCCGTGTGGACGAGGAGGGACGGCTGTGGAGCAGCGCGGGCGACGGCGTGCACGTCCTGACCCCAGATGGCGAGGAGATCGGCCGCGTGGTGCTGGCGGGGACTGTCTCGAATCTCTGTTTCGGGGGACCGCAGGGCACCACCCTCTACATGACCACCGGAAGCGGCTTCTGGAGCGTAGAAACCCGGACGCGCGCCCTACAGCTGACCGTCTGAAGACGGTCGCCCGCGTAGAAATGACCCATGTTCCAGCCGAGCTGACGACTGCGTGAAGAGAGGAGCAAGGCGCCCGCATGACCAGCCAGTCACATTTGAGAAATGACGGCGCATACGGGCAGCAGCGGGCAGGGTGAGGGTGACCGGCTCGGCCTGCTCGAGGTGGCCTGGCAGCGGCGCGACGTGGCTCCGGCCGAGGCGGCCCAGGCCGCGCGCGCGGCGCTGAAGTCCCCCGAGGCCGCGCGCGCCGGCGTGATCCTCGCCTACCTCGACTGGCGTGCAGGGCGCTACGGCCGCAGCGCGGGACGGCTGGTGCGGGCCCTGACCGCGCTGGACCGCACGGACGCGCCGCCAGATATCTGGCTGGGCCGCACCCTGAACACGCTGGCGAACCTGCGCAGCCTCCTGAACCAGCCCGGCGAGGCCGCCGCCCTGTTCGGCCGCCAGCTGCAGCTGGCCCGCGACCTGAACAGCACCGAACTGGAGGCCATCGGCCTGCACGACCTGGGGGTAGCGCAATTCCGGGTGGGGGACCTGACGCGCGCGGAGACGCACCTGCGGCGGGCGCTGCCCCTGCTGGAACGGTTGCCGGACCCGGTGGGCGTGGCCATCGCGCGGCTGAACCTGGGGGTTCTGGCCCTGCGTGCCGGCGAGCCGCAGGCAGCCACCGAGCACTTCCGGCAGGCGCTGGAGGTGCAGGACGCCCCCGATACGGCGCTGCTCCGGCTGCCCTGGCTCGAGAGCCGGTTGCGGCGCTCGCTGCTCGAAGCGGCCGAGGCGACTGGCAACGCCGGCCTGATCGCCGAGCAGGAGGCGGCGCTGTGGCGGCTGGCGGCCACCCCCGCGCACCTGGAGTCCGGCCACCTGGAAATCGCCCTGGACATCGCCCTGGCCCTCGGCTGCCGCGCCGGTCCGCAGGCCACCCTGGAGCAGGTGAGGCCCGTGCTCGACCTCGCGCGCCGGCTGGGGCAGGAGGAACACGCCGGGCTGGCGCTGGCGCACGAGCGCCTGAGCGAAGCCTGCGCGGCCCTGGGCGACCACGCGGGCGCGCTGGACCACCTGCGGGCCGCCCTGGCGCTTGAACGGGGTGCCCACGCCGCCGAGCGCGAACAGCAGTACCGGGCGCTGGAGGTGCTGCACCAGACCCGTATCCTGGGCGACATCGCCGAGCAGGAAAAACAGAAGAACAGCCGCCTGCTCTCGGACCTGCGCGACCTCCAGACGCTCAACGAGCACATGCGGCGCCTCAGTCTCACTGACGGCCTGACGGGCCTGTACAACCGCTATCACCTGTTTCTGGAGGGCGAGCGCCTCTCGGCCACAGCCGCCGCGCCGCTGGCCGTGGCGATCATCGATATCGATCACTTCAAGGGCATCAACGACCGCCACGGCCACCTGCCCGGGGATGAGATGCTGCGGACCCTGGCCCGCCTGATCCGCGACTTCGCGCAGCCCGGCGACCTCGCGGCGCGTTACGGCGGAGAGGAATTCGTGCTGCTGCGCCCCGGCGTGACGGCCCCCGCCTTCGCAGCCAGCCTCCAGCACCTGCGCCGCACCGTCGCCGAGTTCGGCTGGGAGAAGGTGGCCCCAGGCCTCGCGGTCACCGTGAGCATCGGGGTGGCTGACGCCTGCGGCCCCCACTTCGAGGCGGGTCTGGGCGCCGCCGACCAGTGCCTGTACCGGGTCAAGAACGAGGGCCGAAACGCCGTGCGCTATTGCCACAGCCCCGACTGTACGCCCGGTTGATCCGCACGCCGCACTTTAGTTGCTGCGGGAAGCTACGCCTCGGGCAGCGGGCGACGGGCCCGTCGCACGGCTCTCTATCCCAGTTTGACCCGTTCGGAGTGGACTTGTAGACGCCCTTTCTATGGTCCTCCTGGGGTCCCGCTCTCCCAGACTCACGTCCAGAGAGGCGGCCATCGGCGGCTCTCTCTGGAGGCCGGCGGTATAATCCCGAGACAGGTTTGTTCAGACGGTTTCTCGTGGGGACGCACAGGTGGCCCCACCCCTGGCCCCGACCCCCTCTGCGGCGGTGGGCCGACAAGGAGTGTGCGATGACGGTTTCTTCTTCTGCCCCGGCTTTCCCGGCGCCCAGCCTGCTGCGGCCCGAATCCTATCTGTGCGGGGAGTGGCAGGCCGCTCCCGAAGGTGAGCTGCTGCGCGACGCCGTGTATGGCCGCCCGGTCGCCGTGCTGCCCGGCGGCGACGTGAACTTCGCGGCGGCGCTGGCCTACGGGCGCGACCAGGGCGCGGCGCTGCGGCGCCTGACCTTCCACGACCGCGCGCGGCGGCTGCGGGCCCTGGGCACCTACCTCATGGAGCGCAAGGAAACGTACTACGCCCTGAACCTGCTCACCGGCGCGACCCGCCGCGACGGCTGGGTGGACATCGAAGGCGGGATCGGCACCCTGTTCTCGTACGCCAGCATGGCCCGGCGCGAACTGCCCGACGAGCGCTTCTGGCCTGACGGCAAGGTCGAGATGCTCGGCCGGGGCGGCACCTTCGTCGGCCGGCACCTGCTCGTGCCGCGGGAGGGCGTGGCCGTCCAGATCAACGCGTTCAACTTTCCGGTGTGGGGGATGCTCGAAAAGCTGGCGCCTGCCTTCATTGCCGGGATGCCCACGCTGGTCAAGCCTGCGCCGCAGACGGCCTACCTCACCGAGCGGGTCGTGCGCGACATCGTGACGTCGGGGCTGCTGCCCGAGGGCTCGCTCCAGCTTGTGGTGGGCGAGCCGGGCGACCTGCTGGACCACCTGGAGGAACAGGACCTCGTGGCTTTCACCGGTTCGGCGGCGACGGCGGCCAAACTGCGGGTACACCCCAACGTCGTGGCGCGTTCGGTGCCGTTCGGGGTCGAGGCCGACAGTCTCAATGCCTCGGTGCTGGGCCTGACGGTGCGGCCGGAGGACCCCGAATTCGCGCTGTACGTCCGCGAACTCGCGCGTGAGATGACCGGCAAGGCAGGCCAGAAGTGCACCGCCATCCGCCGGGCCATCGTGCCGCGCGGGCTCGTCGAGGCGGTCACGGACGCGCTGAGGACCGAGCTGAACCGGGTCACATTGGGGGACCCGGCGCTGAGCGACGTGCGCATGGGCGCGCTGGTGAGCGTGGCGCAGCGCGACCGGGTGCGCGAGTCGCTCGAGCGGCTGCGACAGGACGCCGTGGTGGTCATCGGCGGCGAGGGCCAGGAACGTGAGCTGCGCGGCGGCGACCGCGACCAGGGCGCCTTCTT
Organism: Deinococcus sp. Leaf326; assembly: GCF_001424185.1. Lineage (NCBI taxonomy): Bacteria > Thermotogati > Deinococcota > Deinococci > Deinococcales > Deinococcaceae > Deinococcus > Deinococcus sp. Leaf326. The sequence continues at coordinate 372,564 of NZ_LMOM01000065.1, forward strand.
CGACCCGGTGGTCCTGCGCTGCGACGACCCGCTGCGGGCCAGCGGCCCCCATGAGCTCGAGGTGTTCGGCCCGGTGGCGACCCTGCTGCCCTACGACACGCTTGACGACGCCGTGCGCCTGGCCAAACGTGGGCGCGGCTCGCTGGTGGGCAGCGCCGTGACCCATGACCGCGCAGAGGCGACCGACCTCGTGCTGGGGCTGGCCAGCACGCACGGCCGCCTGCTGGTCCTGAACCGCGACGACGCGGGCGAAAGTACCGGCCACGGGTCGCCCCTGCCGCAGCTGCTGCACGGTGGGCCTGGCCGCGCGGGCGGCAGCGCCGAACTCGGGGGCCTGTCGGGCGTCAAGCACCACATGAACCGCGTGGCGGTGCAGGCCGATCCCACGACCCTCTCGGCCATCACGCGCGAACACGTGCCGGGGGCCGAGGTGTACGAGGACGCCGTGCACCCCTTCCGCAAGACCTTCGATGAGATCCGGGTGGGCGACAGCCTGCTGACCCACCGCCGCACCGTCACCGAGGCCGACATCGTGAATTTCGCGGGCCTGACCGGCGACCATTTCTATGCCCACGTGGACGAAATCGGCGCGAAGGAGGGCATCTTCGGGCGACGGGTCGCGCACGGCTACTTCCTGATCTCGGCCGCCGCCGGGCAGTTCGTGTCCCCCGCGCCGGGGCCAGTGCTGGCGAACTACGGCCTGGAGAATCTGCGCTTCACCGAGCCGGTTGGTATCGGCGACACCATCCGCACGCGCCTGACCTGCAAGCGCCGCATCCGCAAGGACCTGCGCCCCGGCGAGACCCGCCCGACCGGCGTGGTCGAGTGGCACGCCGAGATCACCAACCAGGACGGCCAGCTTGTCGCCACCTACGACGTGCTGACCCTGGTCGAGCGCGCGCGCGACTCCTTCGACCCGCCGGTCCCCACCGATGAAGCCGGCAGTGGGGCGCAGACCGCGCAAGCCTAAGCCCGACTTGGGGCAGTGCACATCCCCCGGCCCCTTCTCTGGCGGCACAGTCGGGGAAGATTGCCAACAGGAGGTCACTTGACATGGGCGAAGGCAAACCGATGAGTACACCGACCACCCCCGCGACCTCGGCCGGCAGCGCCGCCGAGACGCAGGGCGCCAACACCAACCTCAGCCCCGACCTTCAGGGTGGCGCCGCGTCGGGAAGCGACCGCGCAGCGACCGGCGAGATCACCGAGCAGCACGCCGCGGGCAGCCTGCCGGACGCCCTGGCCGCCCAGAGCGACGCCGCCCGGCAGACCGACAACAGTGGCCTGCTGCGTCCCCAGGGCGACGACGAGGGCAGCGACGTCATCGGCCAGAGTGGCGAGGCGCGCAACGAGGAATAGGCCCACACCGCGCCCGGTCCGTCCCGGTCGGCGGCCGGGGCGTTAATGTGCTTTGGTCAAGGATTCACCCGCGTTCTCACGGGGCGTTCCTAGACTGCCGTTACGGAGGTTGGACACATGACGAAAGAAGAGTCGAAGGGAATGGATCAGCAGCGCCTGATCGGCGGGGCCGCCGGCGGCGCGCTCGTGCTGATGGGGCTGCGTAAACGGGGCGTGCTGGGCCTGGGAATCGCGGCGGTCGGGGGCTACCTCGCCTACCGCGCGGCGACCGGCAACGATCCGGTGATGAAGGCGGCCGGCCTGGGCAGCGGTCCAGCGTCGAGCAAGCCGATTTTCGTCGAGCACAGCGTGGTCATCGAGCGCCCGCCCCAGCAGGTCTACGACTTCTGGCGCAAGCTCGATAACCTGCCGCAGATCATGAGCCACCTCGAAGAAGTCACGCAGCTCGACGCCAAGCGTAGCCGCTGGGTCGCCAAGGCGCCGCTGGGCACCCACGTCGAGTGGGAAGCCGAGATCGTCAACGACAAGCCCGGCGAGCGCATCGGCTGGCACTCGCTGCCCGGCGCCACGGTGGACAACGCCGGTAGCGTGCAGTTCGAGGGCATGCCCGGCGGCAACAGCACCCGCGTGCACGTGGCCCTGAGCTACCGCCCGCCTGCCGGCCCGCTGGGCGCCGCCGTCGCCAAGCTGTTCGGCGAGGAACCCAGCCAGCAGATCGCCGAGGACCTCCAGAAGTTCAAGCAGAGCTTCGAGGGCACTGCGCCTAAGGCCTGAGCGTCACGAGAACGGGGCGGCTCCTCCATTTGGGGGCCGCCCCGTTCCTGTTCAGCCGGTGACGTCGGAGGCCGGCGCGGCCGGAGGCTCTTCGGCGCCCTCCTCGACCACGGTCAGCGAGCGCAGGGTGGCGCCCTGATGCCAGCCGTAGACCGGCTCCCGCAGCCCCAGCACTTCGGCCACGGCGCGGGCCTGCGCCTGGGAGGGTTCCTCGCTCAGACCGAACAGCAGGAACCGGCGGCCTCCCGGCGCGATCCGGATATACAGGTCCTCGCCGAGTTCGAGCTGCTGGGTGCGGCCCAGGCGCGCGGCGCGCTCCTGCCCCAGCCGCAGCGCCTCGCGGATGCGGACGGTGACGGTCGGCGGAAGGGCTATGGCCGCCCCCCCGCAGTCGTGTGAGCCGCGCCCGGCGACGCGCGCAGGCCCGCGAGCAACATGTCGGCGAAGCTCTCGGCGACCTGCCGGGGCGTGAGTTCGCCGCCGGGCCGGTACCACGTGTAGGTCCAGTTCACAGCCGAGAGAATAAGGTTGGCAGTCATCTTGACGTCGAGGTCGGCCCGCAGCGTGCCCTCCCGGATGCCCTGCGTGACGAGATCGCGGTAGAAGACGTCAATGGTGTCGCGCCAGTCGGTGACGTGGCGGTAGGCGCCGGGCGAGAGGTGTTTCCACTCGTGGAAGAACACGGTCGCGCTCTCCATGTTGTCGGCCACCACGCGGATGTGGCGGTGCATCGCCTCGCGCAGTTTCTGGTCGGCGGGCAGGTCGGCGTCGCGCAGCAAAAACAGCGCTGTGTCGAACTGTTTCGAGGCCCGGCTCACGATCTCAATCAGAAGCTCTTCCTTGCCGCTGATGTGCGCGTAGAGGCTGCCCCCCTGCATCCCGAGCTGTCCGGCGAGGTCACGCATACTCGTCGCGTGGTAGCCGCGCTCGGAGAACAGGCGGCTCGCCACGTCGTGAATCTGCTCGCGCCGGGGCTTGGGGGCAGTGTCCTTGGGGGAGGGGGAATCGGTCATAGGCAGGGGGGCCTCGTGCGCCCGCCGGGGCGCCGCAACGCAGCCTAGCACGCGCCCACGCGCCTCAAAGTTCCGGCGCCCTCCCCGAACACCCCCCTCCTCTTTGTGACCCCGTTGTGAGGAATCTCTCGTTAGACTGGCCGCGCTATGGACGTCTCCGCCCCGAACGCCACCCTGCCCGAAGACGTCTTCTTTACCGCACCGCCGCAGTCCGACGTGCCGATGGACCTGACACTCCAACTGACCCGGCTGGGGCTCAACGCCCCCGACCTGGGCAGCGCCATGGCGCCGGTGCTCGACGCCCTGGTCGCCCATACGGCGGCGGTCGGCGCGGGGTACTTCCAGTGGCGCGAGGCCACCCTGGCCTACCACGCCCGCAGCGCGAGTGGCGAGATGCCGGACGGTCCGCAGATGGCCGCGCTGCTGGCCCACGGCCTGCCGGGCAACCTGCCGCTGCTGCGCGCCCTGGAACGGGCCGACGGCGTGCTGTATTTCGGGGAGACCCAGGGCTGCGAGGTGGCGGCCGGCTTTCCCGACCTGGGCGTGCGGGCGCTGCTGGCCGCCCCGGTCATCAGCCAGAGCGGGCAGCTCGTGGGGGCCCTACTGGCCCACGTCTTCGTGCCGCACACCTGGACCCCGGCCGAACGCAACGTGGTGGGCAGCGTGACCGGGCTGCTGGCGTTGCTCGCCGCACGCCTTGACGCCGAGGAACGTGAGCGCGCCGCCCATGAGAGCGCCCTGCGCACCATCGGGCTGTGCCTGGAGGCCCGCGACGCCGAGACCCAGGGCCACACCGACCGCGTCACCGACCTCGCGGTGCGCCTGGGAGAGCACCTGGGCCTGGACGGCACCGAACTGCGGACCCTGCGCTGGGGGGCCTACCTGCACGACATCGGCAAGATCGGCATTCCCGACGCCATCCTGCACCACCCCGGTGGCCTGAGTCCCGAGATGCGCGAGCGGATGCAGGCGCACGTCACCGACGGCGTGCGGCTGGCGACCCAGCTCAGTTTTCTGCCGCAGGCCACCCTCGACGTGATCGGCGCGCACCACGAGTGGTGGGACGGCCGGGGCTACCCCGCCGGCCTGCGGGGCGAGGAGATCGCCCTGCCGGCGCGCATCTTCTCGGTGTGCGACGTGTTCGACGCCCTGACGAACGTCCGGCCCTACAAGGCGGCCTGGAGCCTGGGCGCCACCCTGGAGTACATCCAGGACCTGGGGGGGCAACAGTTCGACCCCCAGGTCGTGGCCGCGCTGCTCACCGTGCTGGGCGACGAACTGCCGGCTGTGATGTAGTCGCTAGAGGGAGGGAGCGGCGGGACGCCACATCTACGCCCCGCCGCTCCCTTTGCCGCGCTCCTCAGCGGGGCAGGACGCTCGTGCCCATCAGGAACTCGTCCACGGCGCGCGCCGCCTGCCGGCCCTCGCGGATGGCCCACACCACGAGGCTCTGGCCCCGGCGCATGTCGCCCGCCGCGAATACCCCCGGCACATCGGTCGCGTAGCCGCCGCGCTCGTCGGTGCCGGCCTGAGCGTTGCCGCGCGCGTCCTTGCTCACGCCAAAAGCGTCTAGGACGCTGCCCAGCGGGCTGACGAAGCCCATCGCCAGCAGCACGAGGTCGGCGGGGTGCGTCTCCTCACTGCCCGCGACCTCCTGCAACTTGCCCTCGACAAGCTCCATACGCACGGTCTTGACGCCGGTCAGCTTGCCGCCCTTGCCGATGAACTCCTTGGTGGCGATGGCGAACTCGCGCACGGCCCCTTCCTCATGGCTCGTGCTCGTGCGCAGCTTCATGGGCCAGTAGGGCCACACGAGCGGCTTGTTCTCCTTCTCGGGCGGCTGCGGCATGACCTCGTACTGGGTGACGCTAGCCGCCCCGTGGCGGTTGCTCGTGCCCACGCAGTCGCTGCCGGTGTCTCCCCCGCCGATCACGATGACGTTCTTGCCGTCGGCACGCAGCTGCTTTTTGAGTTTGTCGCCCGCATTCACGCGGTTCTGCCCCGGCAGGAACTCCATGGCGAAATGCACGCCGTCGAGTTCGCGGCCCGGCACCGGCAGGTCACGCGGCTGCTCGGCCCCGCCCGAGAGCACCACCGCGTCAAACTCGGCGCGCAGGTCCTCCGGCGACACCGTCTTCCGGGCGAGGTTGGTGACCCGGCTACCCTCGGGCATCGCGCCGACCAGCACCCCGGTGCGGAAGGTCACACCCTCGGCCTCCATCTGGGCGACGCGGCGGTCGATGTGGGTCTTTTCCATCTTGAAGTCGGGGATGCCGTAGCGCAGCAGGCCGCCCACGCGGTCGTTCTTCTCGAAGACCGTCACGTCGTGCCCGGCCCGCGCGAGTTGCTGCGCGGTCGCCAGCCCGGCCGGGCCACTGCCCACGACCGCGACCCGCTTGCCGGTCTTGTGCTCGGGCGGCTGCGGGCGCACCCAGCCCTCCTGCCACGCGCGCTCGATGATGGCGAGTTCGATGGACTTGATGCCCACCGGGTCGTCGTTGATGTTCAGGGTGCAGGCCGCCTCGCAGGGCGCGGGGCAGATGCGGCCGGTGAACTCGGGGAAATTGTTGGTCGAGTGCAGGGTCTCGGCAGCGGCGAGCCAGTCGTTCTCGAACACGAGGTTGTTGAAGTCGGGAATGATGTTGTTGACCGGACAGCCGTTGTTGCAAAACGGAATGCCGCAGTCCATGCAGCGCGTCGCCTGCTTCTGGGCCGCCACCGTGTCGAGCGGCAGCATGAATTCCTGGTAGTGCTTGAGGCGCGCGTCCACAGGCGCGTACTTGTCCTTGATGCGCGGTTGGTCGAGGAAGCCGGTGATTTTGCTCATGCAGACTCCGGGAAGAAAAATTCAGGTGGCGGAGGGGCGGGCTGCTCGTGCCGCCCCCAGCCGGCATTGACTTGGTCAGGGACTCTCTGGTCAGGGATTACTTGGTCAGGACGCCCGTACCGCCGGGCTGCGGGCCGACCTTCATGCTGGTCGTGTCGGCAGCTTCCACGGTTCCGGCCTGCGCCCGTTCCTTCAGGGCGCGCTGGTACTCGTGCGGGAAGACCTTGACGAACTTCTTCAGCGAGCCGTCCCAGTCGTCGAGGATGTCGCGGGCACGCAGCGAACCCGTCCAGCGGTGGTGCGACTCGACGAGGTAACGCAGGTGTGCCTCGTCGCTCTGGCCCGCGTGCAGGCCGCCGGGCGCGGCGCTCAGGAGCTGTTCGTCCTCGGGCAGTACGCGGCTCAGGCCGACCATGCTGTGGTTGCAGCGCTGGGCGAAGGTGCCGTCCTCGTCGAGCACGTAGGCCACGCCGCCCGACATGCCGGCGGCGAAGTTGCGCCCGGTCTGGCCGAGCACAACCACCGTGCCGCCCGTCATGTACTCGCAGCCGTGGTCGCCCGTGCCCTCCACGACCGCCCGCGCGCCGCTCAGGCGCACGCCGAAGCGCTCGCCGGCCACGCCGCGGAAAAAGGCCTCGCCACTGGTCGCGCCGTACAACACCGTGTTGCCCACGATGATGTTCTTGCTGGCGTCGCCCCGGAACTCTATGGAGGGCCGCACCGCGATGCGCCCGCCCGACAGGCCCTTGCCGGTGTAGTCGTTGGCGTCACCAATCAGGTACAGCGTGATGCCGGGAGCCAGGAACGCGCCGAAGCTCTGGCCGCCGGTGCCTTCCATCTGGATGAAGACCGTCTGGTCGGGCAGGCCCTCCGGGCGGGCGCGCACGAGTTCGCCCGAGAGCATCGCGCCGACCGTGCGGTTGACGTTGCGCACGTCCTGGAGGAAGTGCACCTTCTCGCCCGACTCGATGGCGGGGCGGCACTTCTCGATGAGCTTGAGGTCGAGTGCCCGGTCCAGGCCGTGGTCCTGGGTCTGGAGGTGACGGCGGCCGACCGTTTCGGGCAGTTCGGGGCGGTAGAACACGCGCGCGAAGTCCAGGCCCTGCGCCTTCCAGTGGTCCACGCCCGCGCGGGTGTCGAGCAGGTCGCTGCGGCCGATCAGGTCGTCGAAGCGTCGAATACCGAGCTGAGCCATGATCTTGCGCGCTTCCTCGGCCACGAAGAAGAAGAAATTGATGACGTGTTCGGGCTTGCCCTGGAAGCGGGCGCGCAGCACCGGGTCCTGCGTCGCCACACCTACGGGGCAGGTATTCAGGTGGCACTTGCGCATCATGATGCAGCCCTGCACGACCAGAGGCGCGGTGGCAAAGCCGAACTCGTCGGCGCCCAGCAGCGCGGCGATGATCACGTCGCGCCCGGTCTTGAGCTGGCCGTCGGTCTGCACGCGCACACGGTCGCGCAGGCGGTTGAGCACCAGGGTCTGCTGCGTCTCGGCCAGCCCCAGTTCCCAGGGCGAGCCGGCGTGCTTGATGGAGCTCCAGGGCGAGGCCCCGGTGCCGCCGTCGTGCCCGGCGATCACGATATGGTCGGCCTTCGCCTTGGCGACCCCGGCGGCGATGGTGCCCACGCCGACCTCGCTCACGAGCTTGACCGAGATGTCGGCGCGTGAGTTGACGTTCTTGAGGTCGTGGATGAGCTGCGCGAGGTCCTCAATCGAGTAGATGTCGTGGTGCGGGGGCGGCGAGATCAGGCCCACGCCCGGCACGCTGTGGCGCAGGAAGCCGATGTACTCGCTGACCTTGCCGCCGGGCAGTTGCCCACCCTCGCCGGGCTTGGCGCCCTGGGCCATCTTGATCTGGATCTGGTCGGCCGAGACGAGGTAGTTGGTCGTGACCCCGAAGCGGCCCGAGGCCACCTGCTTGATCTTGGACCGCAGCGAGTCGCCGGGTTCCAGCGGGTAGTCCACCGACACGCGGCCCTCGCCGAGCATGGAGGCCAGGGTGTGGCCCTCGCCTAGCGACTCGCCGCGCATCTCGCGCTCGTAGCGGGCCGGGTCCTCGCCGCCCTCGCCGGTATTGCTCTTGCCGCCGATGCGGTTCATGGCGACGGCCAGGGTGGTGTGCGCCTCGGTCGAGATGCTGCCCAGGCTCATCGCGCCGGTCGCGAAACGCTTGACGATCTCGGCGGCGCTCTCGACCTCCTCGAGCGGTACGGGGGTCAGGCCCTCGGTCTTGAAGTCAAACAGGCCACGCAGCGTCATGTGTCGCCGCGACTGGTCATTGATGATCCGGGCGTACTCCTCGTAGGTGCTGTACGACCCGCTGCGGGTGGAGTGCTGGAGCTTGGCGATGGCGTCGGGCGTCCACATGTGCTCCTCGCCGCGCGTGCGCCAGGCGTACTCGCCGCCCGCGTCGAGGCTATGGGCCAGCACCGGGCTGTCGCCGAAGGCCGCGCGGTGGGTGCGCAGGGCTTCTTCGGCGACCTCAAACAGGCCGATGCCGCCCACCTTGCTCGCCGTGCCCCGGAAGTACTTCTGCACGAAGTCTTCCTTGAGGCCCACGGCCTCGAACAGCTGCGCGCCGCAATAGGACATGTAGGTGCTCACGCCCATCTTCGACATGATCTTGCTCAGGCCCTTGCCGATGGCCTTGATGTAGTTGTAGGTGGCCTTCTCGGCGCTGATGTCCTCCAGCCCCGGCAGGCCGGGCACGTGGCCGCCCCGGTGCAGGTCGTGCAGGGTTTCGAGCGCGAGGTACGGGTGGATCGCCTCGGCGCCGTAGCCCGCCAGTGCGGCGAAGTGGTGCACCTCGCGGGCGTCGCCGGTCTCGACGACCAGCCCGACCTTCATGCGCAGGCCCGCCTTGACGAGGTGGTGGTGCACGCTGCTCAGGGCCAGCAGGGCCGGAATCGCCACGCGGTCGCGGTCCAGACGGCGGTCACTGAGGATGATGATGTTGTGACCCGACTCGATGGCGTCCACGGCCCAGGCGTTGATGGTCGCCAGCTTGGCCTCAATGCCGCGGGCCTCCCAGTCGGCCGGGTAGGTGATGTCGAGGTCGTAGGCCTTGAACTTGCCGCGCGTGCGTTCCTCGATGGCGCGCAACCGGGCGATATCGTCGAAGTCCAGGATGGGCTGGTCCACCTGGATGCGCAGCTGCGGACTGACCGAGTTGATGTCCAGCAGGTTGGGGCGCGGCCCCACGAAGGACACCAGGCTCATGACCACCGACTCGCGGATGGGGTCGATGGGCGGGTTGGTGACCTGCGCGAACAGCTGGCGGAAGTAGTTGTACAGCGGCTTGTTGCGCGCCGAGAGCACGGCCAGGGGCGAGTCGTTGCCCATCGAGCCGATGCCTTCCTCGCCGGACTTCGCCATCGGGCCGAGCAGGAACTTCAGGTCCTCCTGGGTATACCCGAAGGCCTGCTGACGGTCGAGCAGCGACTCGCGGAACTCGCCGACCGTACCGGTCTCCTCGGCGGTGGACAGCTCTACGCGGGTGTTCTCGACCCACTGGCGATAGGGCTTGGCGGCAGCGAACTGGAGCTTGAGCTCCTCGTCCTCGATGATGCGCCCCTGTTCGAGGTCGATCATGAACATCTTGCCGGGTTGCAGGCGCCACTTGCGCACGATCTGCGACTCGGGGATGGGCAGCACGCCCGACTCAGACGCCAGGATGACCAGGCCGTCGCGGGTCTGCACGTAGCGCGCCGGGCGCAGGCCGTTGCGGTCGAGCATCGCGCCGAGCTGCCGGCCGTCGGTGAAGACCATCGCGGCCGGGCCGTCCCAGGGCTCCATCATTGAGGCGTGGTACTCGTAGAATGCCCGGCGGCGGTCGTCAATCAGGGTGTTCTGCTCCCAGGCCTCGGGAATCATCATCATGGCGGCCTGGGCCATCGGGTAGCCGGCCAGCGTCAGGAGCTCCAGCGCGTTGTCGAAGGTCGCGGTGTCGGACTCGCCCTCAAAGGAGATCGGGTAGAGCTTGTTGAGGTCGCCGCCCAGCACCGGGCTCTGCATGATGCCCTCGCGGGCGCGCATCCAGTTGAAGTTGCCCTTGACGGTGTTGATCTCGCCGTTGTGCGCCACCATACGGTAGGGGTGCGCCAGGCGCCACTCGGGGAAAGTGTTGGTGGAAAAACGCTGGTGGACCAGGGCCAGCGCCGAGACGACCTCGGGGCGCTGGAGGTCGAGGTAGTACTCGCCGACCTGCGTGGCGAGCAGCAGGCCCTTGTAGATCACCGTGCGGCACGACATCGAGGGCACGTAGTATTCCTGGCCGTGCGTGAAGTTCAGCGCCAGGATGGCGTTGCTCGCGCGCCGCCGGATGACGTACAGCTTGCGCTCCAGCGCGTCGGGCACCAGCGTGTCGGGACCGGCGCCGATGAAGATCTGGCGGATGACGGGTTCTTTTTCGCGCACCGCCGGACTCATGGGCATCTCGGGGCTGACCGGCACGTCGCGCCAGCCCAGCACGATCTGGCCCTCGGCCACTACCGCGCGCTCGAGTTCCTGCTCGCAGGCGCGGCGTGAGGCGATTTCCTTGGGCAGGAAGATCATCCCGACGCCGTAGTCGCCTAGCGGGGGCAGGGTCACGCCCTGGGCCGCCATCTCGGCGCGGTAGAACTCGTCGGGAATCTGGATGAGGATGCCCGCACCGTCTCCCATCAGGGCGTCGGCCCCGACCGCGCCCCGGTGGTCGAGGTTTTCCAGGATCTTGAGGCCCTGCTGCACGATGGCGTGATTCTTCTGGCCGCCGATGTGCGCCACGAACCCCACCCCACAGGCGTCGTGTTCCTGGGCCGCGTACAGGCCGCGTTCGGCCGCCTGGCGAATTTCCTGCGTGCTGGTGGAGGACACGGCCTCCACCGGAGTCACCCGGTTGTCGAATTGGTCCATAGCTGTGCATCCCTCCCGTGACTCGCTCGCCGGGGCGCGTCTCCTTCACCGGCTGCTACACTCCAGGGTACAGACAGATGCAACTTCATGCAGGGGCGTTGTTTATAACGCGCTCGCTGACGCGTCGTTTTTGGTGAGAGAACAGACAATGTGCAGTCTGATTTCCTGACGAACAGCAGGTCTGGCAAGGCCACCTGCAGAGGGCGCCTGGGACCCAGGCCGCGTATAAAAACAACACTGCCCCACTCCTGTACGGAGGGGGCAGGTCGGGAAACTCCGGCTTACTTCAGCGCGACTGCGGTGCAGGTCACACCCGCGTCGGCCGGGGTGCCCGAGGCGTTGGCGGCCGTATGGATGTTGAAGTAGGTGGCGCTCATCACGTCGCTCATCGCCACGCTGCCCGAGAGCTTGAGCATCCCCATGCTGTCGGTCATGCCCACGATCATGCTGCTCATGATAGGCGCGCCGCCGCTGTCGCAGGGGGCCACGCCCGCCGTGCCCTGGTTGTGGTAGTGGGCCACGTAGTAGGTGCCCGGCTTGAGGCCGCTCACGCTGGCGGTGGTCATGACCATGCTCATGTCCTTTTTCACGCTCACCGTACCGCTGCTCATCAGCGCGGCGCCGGCCGGCTGCTTCGAGAGGGAGTAGTTCATGGGGGCGGCCATCATGGTGCAGGCACTCAGGGGCAGCGCCAGCGCGGCAAGCAAGATTTTCTTCATACCTCTCTATATGCACCCAGTCATGACTTTGGATCATTCACGGTTTCTTCATCTCGGCGGCAGTCAGAAGGGACGCCGTAATGACTCCCGGCGTCCCTCCCCAGCGGACTTGCGGGCTATTCGACCGTCACGGCCTTGGCGAGGTTGCGCGGCTTGTCTACGTCCTTGCCCAGCTTCTCGGCGATGAAGATGGCCAGAAGTTGCAGCGCGACCGCGTTGACCACCGGGCTGACCATTTCGTGGGCGCGGGGCACGTAGATCACGTCGTCGCCGTAGCGGGCGTTCTCGGTGTCGCCCTCCGACAGCACCAGGATGACCTTGCCCCGGCGCGCCCGGACTTCCTGCACGTTGGAGATCGTCTTTTCGAGCAGCTTGCTCTCGGTGGCGACCACCACGACCGGCATGTGCTCGTCGATGAGGGCAATGGGGCCGTGCTTCATCTCGCCGGCTGCGTACGCTTCGGCGTGGATGTAGCTGATTTCCTTGAGCTTCAGGGCGCCCTCGTAGGCGGTCGGGCTGTTCACGCCGCGCCCCAGGAACAGGAAGTCACGGGCATCGGCGTACTTGCCGGCAATCGCCTTGATGTTCTCGACGCGCTCCGGGGTCAGCGACTCCTCGACGAGGCGGGGCAGTTCGCGGGCGGCGTGCAGCAACTCGCGGCTCTGGTCCTCGGTCAGCGTGCCGCGCGCGCGGCCCAGCCACAGCGCGAGCATGAGCATGGCACTCACCATCGAGGTGTAGGCCTTGGTGCTCGCCACGCCGATCTCGGGGCCGGCGTGGATATACAGCGTGTCGTCGACCTCGCGGGTCATCGAGCTGCCCTTGGCGTTGATGATGCCCAGGGTCTTGGCGCCGTACTTCTTGGCCTCGCGCAGGGCCTCGAGGGTGTCGATGGTCTCGCCGCTCTGGCTCATGACAATGGCGAGGGTGTTCTCGCTCACCAGCGGGTCGCGGTAGCGGTACTCGGAGGCCACGTCGATATCGACCGGGATGCGCGCCAGCTGCTCGATGAGGTACTCGCCCACCATCCCGGCGTAGTACGCGGTGCCGCACGCGATGATGCTGATGCGCTTGAAGCTCGCCGGGTCGAGGTTGATGTCGAGGTTCACCTCGCCGGTATCGTCGTGCAGCCGCCCAATGAGGGTGTTCGTCAGGGCGTTGGGCTGCTCGTAGATCTCCTTCATCATGTAGGAGTCGTAGCCACCCTTCTCGGCCGCCTCGGCGTCCCAGTCGATGTGCTCGATATCGCGCTTGAGCTCGTTGCCCGCAAGGTCGGTGACGCGGAAGCCGTCGTCATGCAGCACGACCATGTCGCCGTCGTGCAGGAAGACCATGTTGCGCGTGTAGGCCAGCAGCGCCGGCACGTCCGAGGCCAGGAACATCTCGCCCTCGCCTACCCCCATGACCATCGGGGACACTGTGCGGGCCGCGACGATCTCGCGGTGATCCACGTGCGTCACCACGATGCCGTAGGCGCCGCGCACCTGTCCCAGCGCCGCACGCACGGCCTCGTACAGGTCGCCCGAGTACGCTTCTTCGATCAGGTGAGCCAGCACTTCACTGTCGGTTTCCGACTTGAAGGTGTGGCCGCGCGCCATCAGGCCTTCTTTGAGCGGCAGGTAGTTCTCGATGATGCCGTTGTGGATGATGACGATCTTGCCGTCTTCGGTCGCGTGGGGGTGGGCGTTGGTGTCGTTGGGCAGGCCGTGGGTCGCCCAGCGCGTGTGGCCGATCCCCAACGTGCCGGGCAGCGGCGAGCCGGCCAGTTCACCCTGGAGGTTGGCGAGCTTGCCGGCCTTCTTGCGCACGGCGATGCAGGCGCCGTCACCCACGGCGACTCCGGCGCTGTCGTAGCCCCGGTATTCCAGCTTGGAGAGGCCCGAAATAAGGACGTCCTGCGCCTGCCTGGTTCCGATGTATCCGACGATTCCGCACATAGCGACTCCTGCCCACTATCCGTAAGGATCAGCGGGAGTGCCCAAATGAATTGGTGTGGTGTCTCGCGCGGCCTTATCCCTGCGTCGCCGCAGAAGGCTTATCGCCGCGCTTCACTTGCCCCTCGGCAAGTCGGGTAGGCCCTGACCCCTGGCCTGGAGGCATCCGCAGAAACTCGCTGACCTCCACCTCGTCTCCCACCCGTGCGGTCCTCACCGCCCAGGTGGGCCTTGCGCTGCCCTGTCGTGTGAACCCGGCACTGTGGGTTCGCGGGGCAGCATAGCACCGGCCATGAGGGCCATGTGTAACACCCTCATGGCCGGCGCTGCGGGGATCTGCACGCTTACCGCCGGACCTGCCGCAGTTCCAGGAGAGCTCCCGGCAGGTCCGTTCAGGCCCCCTCATGAAGAAAGCCGCTGAAAAGGGCGGCTGGGCGCGTCCTGCGCCCCGGCCCGTCCCCCTTTCGGTGGAAGGCGCAGCCGGGCCGCCCTTGCTAGGATGGAACCGAGTGCGCGCCCGCACCTAGGGCCGCCTGCGACAGCTTCGTCGCCCCATACTTTCTTTTCGAGGTTACCCCCACCATGCCTACCTACCTGTACAAGAACATCGAAACCGGCGAAATCTACGAACTCGTGCAGAGCATGCGAGACGAGGCCTACACGGCCCACCCCGAAACCGGCGTGCCGGTCAAGCGCGTGCTCGCGCGCCCCGGCATCTCCTTCAAGGGCAGCGGCTTCTATGTCAACGACTCGCGCAAGGGCGGCGAAGGCGGCAAGAGCGGCGGCAGCGAGTGAAGCCCGCCGGGGTGCTGGGCGCGGCTCTGCTGGTCGTCGCGGCCGGCACCGGGGCGTACCTGACCGGGCGCGTCTCGGCCCAGAAGGCGCTGGTCACGGGTGACGAGATCAACACCGTCGAGGTCACGCAGGCGGCCCTGCCCGCCGTGGTGCGGGTAGACAACCGCCTGAACAAGAGCGCCCTGCAACCCGGTGACGACCCCCTGGAGACCGGCAGCGGGTTTTTCTACAAGAAAGACCTCATCGTGACCAACTTCCACGTCATCCAGGACTACGAGTCGCTGAGCGTGATCCTCTACAACGGCCGGCGCGTCCCCGCGAAGGTCGAGGCGGTGGACCCCGGCATCGACATCGCCATCCTGCGCGTGAGCGGCGTCACAGCGCCCAAGACGCTGGCCTTCGGGTCGAGCGCCCGGCTCATTCCGGGCCAGAAGCTCATCGCCATCGGGGCGCCGCTGCGCATCCAGAACTTCGTGAGCAGCGGCATCTTCAGCGTGGCGGCCAGCGCGCGCGACATTCCGCGCAACGACAGCCTGGGGCAGGAAATCGGGCAGTATTTCGTGACCACCGCGAGCATCCAGCAGGGCAACAGCGGCGGGCCGGTCCTCGACTCGCGCGGGGCGGTCGTGGCTATCTCGGATGCCAACGCCGCGCCCAACAACTTCGTGCCGGGCGTGATCGGGGTGGCCATTCCGGGCGACCTCGTCAAGCAGAGCGTCGAGGACCTGGAAAAGGTCGGCACGCCGCAGCGCGGCACTCTGGGCGTGACCCTGCAGGACCTCGACAGCCTCGACCCGGCCCTGCGCAGCCTCGCGGGCCTGAGCAGCAGCGAGGGCGCCCTGGTGTGGGACGTGCCTGCCGGCAGTGCGGGAGCGCGCGCGGGCCTGCGAGGCTCGCTGCGCAATAGCAAAGACCAGCTCCTGGCGCCGCTGGGCGACATCGTGGTGGCGGTGGACGGCGCGCGGGTCCAGAGCTCCTACGACGTGACCCGCCTCGTCGCCGCCAAGCGGCCTGGCCAGACCGTCACCCTGCGGCTGTGGCGCAACAAGAAGAGCGTGGACGTGAAGGTCACGCTGCTCAAACGTACGCTGCGCTGAAGGCCCCCTCCCCGCAGCTCTTCACCGGGCCTGGACGCTGAACGCTCCAGGCCCCTTCTCTTGCCTCTTTCCTATCAAAGTGATATCACTTTGATAGGAGGGATAGACATGAGTGAACTCGACAAGACCCCGCCGACCGTGGGCCCGCAGGGGGGCATCTCGACCCGCAGCGACGTGGCGAGCCGGGAGCGCGCCGCCTTCGGGTTGCCGGGCCTGCCCCTGTTCCTGGGCTGGCTCGCGCTCGCCGCGCTGAACGTCTGGCTGTTCGTGGCCGGGCAGCTCGCTCTGGGCGGCGTCCTGCTGATCGTCAATCTGCTGCTCTCTATGGGCTTTTTCATCGTGCAGCCCAACCAGGCCATCCTGATCACCCTGTTCGGGCGCTATGTGGGCACCGAGCGGCGCAACGGCCTGTACTGGACCAATCCGCTGACGATCCGCAAGCGCGTGAGCCTGCGCATCCGCAACTTCAACTCCGAGCGCCTGAAGGTCAACGACCAGATGGGCAACCCCATCGAGATCGCCGCCGTGATCGTGTGGCGGGTCGTGGACACGGCGCGGGCAATTTTCGATGTCGAGGACTACACGCAGTTCGTGGCGATCCAGTCCGAGACGGCGCTGCGCCACCTCGCCTCGCAGTACCCCTACGACGACTATACGGAAGGCACCATGAGCCTGCGCGGCAACGCCGACGAGGTCAGCGAGACGCTGGGCCGCGAGCTGGCCGTGCGCCTGCAGCACGCCGGGGTCGAGGTTCTGGAAGCGCGGCTCTCGCACCTGGCCTACGCACCCGAGATCGCCGGGGCGATGCTCCAGCGCCAGCAGGCCAGCGCGATCATCGCTGCCCGGCAACAGATCGTTCAGGGCGCGGTCGGCATGGTCGAGATGGCCCTGCGCGAACTCGAAGGCCAGCAGATCGTGCAACTCGACGAGGAACGCAAGGCGCAGATGGTGAGCAACCTGCTCGTCGTGCTGACCAGCGAACGGGGCACCCAGCCCATCGTGAACGCCGGCAGCCTGTACTGAGAGGATCGGCATGGCACCGCGCAAGAATTTTCCCCTCCGCGTTTCTCCCGATCTGTACGCCGCCCTCGAACGCTGGGCCGCCGACGACCTGCGCAGCGTGAACGCCCAGATCGAATACCTGCTCACCCAGGCGGTGCGGCAGGCCGGGCGGCAGAAGACCCCGGCCACCCCGCCAGGGAACGCGCCTTCCGGTTCCGAGACCCCCTGACCTGGGGACGGGGCCCAGCCGGAGCCTCGAACTGTCAAGCCCCGCCTCTCTCCTTCACCGGAGGGGGCGGGGCGCTATGCTCGCGCGGCATGTATATCGTGGTCGAAGGCCCCATCGGGGTGGGCAAAACCAGTCTGGCGGCGCGACTGGCCTCGCGCTGCGGCGCCGAGCTGAACCTGGAGGTCGTCGAGGAAAATCCCTTCCTTGCGCGCTTCTACGAGCAGCCCGAAGCCTTCTCGTTTCAGGTGCAGGTCTTTTTCCTGCTCTCGCGGTTCAAGCAGCTCTCGGCGCTGGCACAGCCGGGGCTGTTCAGCGGGCACGTGGTCAGCGACTACCTGTTCGACAAGGACTTCATCTTCGCGGCCATGAACCTGAAGGACGCCGAGTTCGCGCTGTACGAGGACCTGTACGCCCACCTCTCGCCCCGGCTGCCCACCCCCGACCTCGTGGTGTACCTGCGGGCCGAGACGCCCGAGCTGCTGCGGCGCATCGCCAAGCGTGCCCGGCCCTTCGAGAAGGACATGCCCGCCGCCTACCTTGCCGAGCTGACCGCCCGCTACGACGAGTATTTCCGCACCTATGCGCCGCCGCTGCTGACCATTGACGCGGCTCAGTACGACTTTGTCGAGCGCCCGGAGGACGAGGCGGCCCTTCTCGCGCACATCGAGGGCGCGCTGGGGCGGCCGCTGTGTGCCCCGGCCCCCGTACTCACTGGGGAGGGCTGATGTACCTCGCCCTGTCGGGCAACATCGGCAGCGGCAAGAGCACCCTCACGCGGATGCTCTCGGAGCGCTACGGCCTGCTGCCGGTCTACGAACCCTACGCCGAGAACCCCTACCTGGAGGACTTCTACGGCGACATGCGTCGGTATTCCTTCCACTCGCAGGTGTACTTCCTGTCGCGGCGGCTCGAACAACACCTGACTTTGGTCAGCGAGACCCGCGAGGTCGTGCAGGACCGCACGGTGTTTGAGGACGCCAACATCTTCGCACGCCACCTACACGCGACCGGCCAGATGGAGGCACGGGACTGGGAGACCTACCTGGGTCTGTACCGGGGCATCCTGCCCGCGCTGCGCACGCCCGACCTGCTTATTCACATCGACGCCTCGCTCCCCACCCTGCGCCGCCGCATCGCGCTGCGGGGCCGCGACTACGAGCAGGACATGCCGGGCGAATACCTGCTGGGCCTGAACCGGCTGTACGAGGAGTGGGTGGGGGACTTCCGGGCCTGCCCGGTGCTGCGCATCGACGGCGACCAGCTGGACTTCGTGCAGGACGCCGACGCCTTCGAGTGGGTTTGCGGACAGGTGGCAGGCTACGGCTTCGGGCTGCCGCTGCTGCGCTGAGGGCGGTAGTCATGGACATTGCGGCAAACCCCTGCAGCGTTCATACCCCGTGCAGAGTGGAATACCACGGTGATGGCCAGGAGCAGGAGCCGCCGCGGGCCGGGCGCGGCCGCTTTCCTCTAGCATCTGGCCCATGCGCCTGCCCGACCTCGCCGCCGCCCTGAACCTGCCGCCCTCCGCCTTGCCCGATCTGGAGGTGCGCGGCGTCACGCACAACGCCGAGTGGGTCGGTCCAGGCTCCGTGTTCGTGGCGATCCGGGGGGCACGCTTCGACGGGCACGCCTTCATGGAGAAGGCCCGGGAGGCGGGCGCGGTCGCCGTTCTGGGCGAGGGCCTGCCCGCCGGGACGGAGGCGCCGCTGCCGTACCTGCCGGTGGCCGATGCCCGCGCCGCGCTGGCCGACGCCGCCGCCGCCCTGGAGGAGCACCCCAGCCGCGCCCTGAAGGTGGTCGGCGTGACTGGCACCGACGGCAAGACCACCACGAGCTGGCTGGCCCGCCACCTGCTGCGCGCTGCCGGCATCCCGACCGGGCTGCTCTCGACCGTGGGCTACGAACTGCCCGACGGCGAACTGCGCCACTTCCCCGCGCACTTCACCACGCCCGAGGCGCCGCAGGTGCAGGCCACCCTGGCCGAGATGGTGCGTGTGGGTGCGGGCGCGGCCGTGCTGGAGGCGAGCAGCCACGCCCTGGCCCTGGACCGCGTGCGCGGCGTGGACTGGGACGTGGCCGTGTGGACCCACCTGAGCAGCGAGCACCTGGATTTTCACGGCACGCTGGAGAACTACTTCGCCGACAAGAAGAAACTCGTCGAGCGCGCGCCCTTCGCCGTCCTGAACGTGGACGACCCCTGGACCGCCGAGCTGCGCGGCGTGGCCCCGGAGGAGACGACCTACAGCGCCGAGAACCAGCACGCCGACTGGCGCGCGACCGGGGTCGAGGAGGGGCCGGGCGGCCTGAGTTTCGGTGTGGTGTCGCCCGCCGGCGAGTTCCGGGTCCGGCTGCCCATGATCGGGCGCTTCAACGTGGCGAACGCCCTGGCGGCGATGGCGGCGGCGCACCGGCTGGGCGCGGCCCCGGAGCAGCTCGTGGCCGGGCTGGCGAGTTTTGGGGGCGTGCCGGGCCGCATGGAACTCGTGCCGGGACCGGACGGCGGCCCGCGCGTGATCGTGGACTTCGCGCACACGCCGCCCAGCCTGGACAAGGCGCTGGGGATGCTGCGGGCCACCACACCGGGGAGGTTGTGGGTCCTGCTGGGATCGGCGGGCGGGCGGCGCGACCCCTCCAAGCGCGCGCCGCTGGGCGAAGTGGCTACGCTTTTGGCCGACCACGCGGTCTTTACCGAGGAAGACTGCCGCGACACTCCCCTCGCCGACATCCTGGCCGAGATGGAGCGCGGGGCGCGGGAGGCGGGCCGGACCAACTTCACGTCCATCCCCGACCGCCGGGAGGCCATCGCGCACGTGATCGCGCAGGCGGCCCCTGGCGATACCGTGCTCCTGGCGGGCAAGGGACCGGAAGACACCCTGGAGCGCGAGGGGGAGACGCTGCCCTGGGACGAGGTGGGCGAGGCGAAGGCGGCCCTGGCGCGGCGCTGAGCCACCCGCTCTGTCCCCTGACCGGCCCACCCCCGCGGCAGACAACCTCCTCCAGCTTCCTTTCGCGGCCCCGCCGAGTGCCTAGACTCGGGCGCGATGCTGCGCCCCCTGCCCAAGAAAGACGAGCTGTCCAACCGCGAGCTGCTGGGGGTGCTGACGCGCACCCTGCCGGGGCTGTACCGCAGCGCGCCGCTGCTCGTGTCGCTGCTGCTGGCGATGGCGCTCGTGCAGGGCCTGATTCCGGCCGTGACCATCCTGCTGGGCAAGTGGACGGTGGACGGCGTGAGCGAGGCGCTGCGCGGCGGCACAGTCAACGTGACCCTGCTGGCGGTGGCCTGGACAGGCGCGGCGCTGATCTCGCAGCTCACGCAGGTGGCGGCGCAGGTCCTCCAGGGCTACGCCGCCGACGGCTTCACGGTGCAGACCATGACGCGCCTGATGAACAAGATGACCGACCTGCACGGCCTGGACGTCCTGGAAGATCCGCGTTTCCACGACGACATCGAGATTCTCCAGATGGGCGCGCCCCGGCGGCCGCTGAACCTCGTCTCGACGCTGCTCTCGCTCATCCGCAGTGTCGTGAGCGCCGTGAGCGTCTCGGCCACGCTGCTCGTCATCGGGTGGTGGGTGCCGCTGGTGGTCGTGGCGGGCACCCTGCCCGCGTTGCTGCGCCAGATGGAGTTCTACAAGCTGGGCTGGAGCATCTTCACGCAGCGCACCCAGGACTCGCGCGAGCTGAACTACCTCCAACGGGTCGCCATGCGCCACGAGTCGGCCAAGGAGGTGCGTCTCTACGGGCTGGTGCCCTACCTTCAGGACCGCTACCTGACCGGCACGCTGGCCTACCAGGGCGTGATGCGCGGGGTGCGCAACCGGCAACTGCTGGGCATCCTGCCGTACCAGGCGCTGTCGCTGCTCGTCACGGCGGGGCTGTTCGTGTACGTGGTCAGCCGCGCGCAGGGGGTAGGCGCGAACGCCGGAGGCTACACGGCCGGCAGCGTGGTGCTGGTCATCACGGCTCTCGCGGGCCTGCGCGACGAACTGCGCTCGGTGTCCGAGGCCATCAGCAACGGCACCGAGCACCTCAACTGGTTTCACAAGTACCAGAGCTTTCTGGAGGCGACCTCGGGCGTCACGCAGCCCGCGCAGCCCAGGCCCCTGCCCGCGCGGCTGGCCCTCACCCTCGACGACGTGAGCTTCGGGTACCAGGGCCGCGCGCCGGTCCTCGAACACGTCTCGCTGCACATCCCCGAGGGCCAGACCGTCGCCATCGTGGGGGAGAACGGCGCGGGCAAAACCACGCTGGTCAAGCTGCTGCTGCGCTTCTATGACCCGACGTCCGGGCGCGTGCTGCTGGGAGAACGCGGGCAGGAGGTGGACCTGCGCGACGTGGACGTGGAGAAATGGCGTTCGGAGGTGGCGGCCGTGTTCCAGGACTTCTCGCGCTTCGAGTGGACGCTGCGCGAGAACATCACCCTGGGGCAGCCCGAGGACAGCGCCAAGCTCGCGCACGCGGTCTCGGCCTCCGGGCTGGAGCCGGTGCTGGAGCGCGTGAACGGCGGGCTGGAGGCGCGTATCGGGCAGGCCTTCGGCGGCGTGGACCTCTCGGGCGGGCAGTGGCAGAAACTGGCCACCGCGCGGGCGCTGTACCGCGAGTCCCGCGTCCTGATCCTCGACGAACCGACGGCGGCGCTCGACCCCCGCAGCGAGGCCGAGGTCTTTGGGGCCTTCGCCGCCATGAGCCGGGGGCGCACCACCCTGCTCATCACGCACCGCCTGGGCAGCGTGCTGATGGCCGACCGGGTCCTCGTCATGAAGCTGGGCCGCCTGATCGAGGACGGTACCCACGCCGAGCTGCTGGCGCGCGGCGGCGAGTACGCCGAGCTGTGGGCCCTCCAGGCCAGCCAATACGCGGAGGCGGAGGCCGTGGGGGTCTGAGAACAGGACTTAAGCGACCACTCTACTCCGCCGCCGTCTCCTCCAGCCCCCGCCGCTGCTCCCGCGTCAGGCCCGCGACCACCAGGGCGTAGCTGCCGCGCAGCAGCTCGGTGGCCAGGGCCTGCGGCACCGCGTCCAGCGTCAGCGTGACCCAGTGGCGCTTGTTGAGGTGATAGCCCGGCACGATGCCCGGATATTCGGCCCGCAGTGCCTCGCCGCGTTCGGGCCGCACTTTCAGGCTCAGGGTGAGGGGATCGGCCCCGAGGTCGGTCAGGGCGTACATCCTGCCCGCCACCTTGAACACGAGGGTGGAGGCGCCGAAGGGAAAAGTCTCCTGCGAGCCGCGCAACTCGGCGCAGGCGGCCCGCAGCTCAGCGACGGTCTGCATGGCCGCAGTCTGACATGGCCCGGGGAAGGCGCTCAGCTCTCCGAGGCGTCGGGGTCCACGCCCTCGGCGCGGTTCAGGGCACGGTCGGTGGTGGCCGTGTTTCCACTGCCGGTCAGGCGGGCCACCTCGGCGGCGCTCAGGCCGTCGCCGCTGGGGGCCGGCACGGGCGGCGCGGCGCGTCCGGCGAGGTCGGCGGGGGCCGGTCCCTGCTCGGCGCGGACCTCCTGCATCTCGGGGGCATCCTCCCGCACGCTCAGGTTGGGCACCACGGGCAGGGCGTCACGGCGATTGTCGGTCATGCCGCACTGTGCGGTGGCGGAGTCAGCTGTAGGTCTGCCCGCCTCCGGCCACCCTTCGGGATGGGGGTCAGGCGATCAGGCGGGCGCGGACGGGCGCGGCCCCGGCCAGGGCTTCCAGCAGCAGCAGGTGGGCGGGGGTGCCGGGCGTCAGGCGGCCCAGCGCGTGCAGGCGCCGCAGGGTGGGCAGGTGGTACAGCTCGCCGTCCTCGCCGCGCGCGGTGTCGGCCGGCGAGAAGCTCGTACAGTTCAGCTTGGCGGGGTGGGACATGGCAGCTCCTTCGGAACGGGTAGGCGATGACGAGGAGGCAGGGCGGACAGAAGCATCGCCTTCAGACTTCCTGAAGTCTAGCTTCACGCAACCTTTAATTTTTAGGGCGCGTCTAGATGCGACCCCCACCTCTCCATGTGGTGAAGTGGGACCATGCGCCGCCTCCTGCCCGTGCTGCTGCCCGCCCTGCTCTGGGGGCCGGTGCAGGCCACCGCGGCTCAGCCGTCCTCCCCTGCCCAGCTGTGGCTGGTACTGCTGAGCGACTTCAACGGCCCCTACGGCAGCACACGCTACCCGCCCGCCCTGGAACGGGTGCTGAGCCGCGTCCTGAACGAATGGAAGCCCGCGCTTGTGCTTTCGGCCGGCGACCTGATCGCGGGCCAGAAAGCCAGCCAGAGCAGCGCAGATGTCCGGGCCATGTGGGCCGCCTTCGAGCGGGACGTGCGCGGGCCGCTGGCCGGGGCCGGGATTCCCTTCGCCTTTGCGCTGGGCAACCACGACGCCGGCCTGGCGCGCGACCGCCGCGAAGCCGCCGTCTACTGGGGCGCGCACCCGCCCGCCCTGAACTACGCCGAGCGCTCGGCCTTTCCCTTCCGCTACAGCTTCACGCAGGGGCCGCTGTTCGTGGCCGTGCTGGACGCCAGCGGACCGGGGGTGGACGCCGGGCAGCGCGGCTGGCTCGCGGCGCAGCTGGCCACGCCCACCGCCCGCACCGCCGCCGTGAGGCTGGTGCTGGGGCATCTGCCGCTGGCGGGCCTCAGCCGAGAGAAGAACCGCCCCGGCGAGGTCATCCGGCCGGCTGACGCCCTAGCCCTGCGCAGGGTCATGGAGCGCGGCGGCGTGACCGCCTACGTCAGCGGGCACCACGCGGCGTACTACCCCGGCCGGATGGGCGGGCTGAATGTGCTGAGCAGCGGCGGCATCGGCGGGCGCGACTACGTGGGCGCCCCCGGCACGGCGCGCAGCGTGGTCACGGTGCTGGACGTGGTCGGCAGCGAGGTCCGGCTGGTCGCCTACGACGCCGACACGGGGGCGGCGATTCCCGCTGCCCGCCTGCCCACCCGCGTGGACGGCCTGGGCGGCCCGGTGGTGCGGGTAGAGACACTGCGCTAGCACCCGGATTGCTGGCGCCGGTTGACAGACTGGGCTGGGGGCCAATAGGAGCTGGGCCGGGATCAATCCCGGCCCAACTCTTCGCGGCGCACCTGGCCGGTCAGACCCGGCCGCGGGGGCGCAGCGGCCCCAGCACGCCGATGCCCAGCTCGGCCAGTACGGCGCGCAGGTCCTGGGCCGAGGCCTGGGCGGTGTCGGGCCGGGCCTCCAGGGTCGCGTCGCCCAGGCGGGCCACCGGCCACAGCCGCAGCGTCCAGCCGGGCAGAGTCGGGGCAGGCAGAGTCGGGGCAGCCGTGCGGTCTGCCGGCAACACCACTTCGGCGATCAGGGTGACGGGCTGGGCCGTCTCCGGGCAGGGCAGCGACGGAACGGCGAGGGGCGAGGGACGCGGCCCTTTGGGGGCGGGCTGGGCGACGCGGGGCGGACGGACGACGGACGGACTGCCCGGCTGCGGCTGGGGCACGGTGCGGTACTGGGTCATGGGGGGCTTCCTCCGGAAGCGGTGCAGTCAGAATGCACCTCCAGCACGCTATTGACCATCGGCCAGTCCGGGCATGGCCGCACCCTTCCATCGGCTGACCCGATGGGATCCGGAGGCGCCCCCGCTACACTGGGTCATGAGCCGGGACCCCGCCCCACCGACGCCCACCCTGTCGCAACTGCGCGCCCTGATCGCCGTGGCGGAGGCCGGGGGCTTCGGGGAGGCAGCGGCGGACCTCGGCGTCTCGCAGTCCAGTCTCAGCGAGGCGGTGGCCCGCCTGGAGGCCATGACCCGCCGCCCCCTGCTGCGGCGCACGCCCGGCGGGACGGTGCCCACACCGGCCGGCGAGCGGGTGCTGGCCCATGCCCGCGCCGCCGTGCAGGCCGCCGGAGACGTGCTGCTGGCGGCGCAGGACACCGGGCGGCTCAGCGGCACCCTGCGGGTCGCGGCGTACCGCTCGGTCGCCACCCACCTGCTGCCGCCGGCGCTGGCGAACTTCCGACGGGCACACCCCGACGTGCGGACCGTGGTTCTCGACGGCGACACCGAGGAGGCCGACGCCGAACTTGCCCTGCACACCGGCCGCGCCGACGCGGCGGTGGTCGTCCAGGGCCACACGCAGGGCCTGCACCTCACGCCGCTGCTGTACGACGAGTACCTGTTCGTCGCTCCGGAGTCGCGCGGCGATCATCCGGCCACGCTGGAGGAACTGACCGGTCAGACCCTGTTTCTCTCACCCGGCCGCGACCAGTGCCATCTGCTTGTGCGGCGCTACCTGGAGCAGAAGGGGGTGTCGCTGTCCGGCCTGACCGAAAACCCGCAGGACAGCGTGATCCTGAGCATGGTCGCGCATGGCCTGGGGGTGACCATCCTGCCGCAACTGGCCCTGCACCCCCTGCCGGGCGGGCTCATCAGCCTGCCGCTGCCGGGGGGCCTGAGCCGCCCCCTGGCCCTGGCGGCCCTGCCGCACCGGGCGCACCTGCCGCTGCTGCGCGCCTTCACCGACACCCTGACACAGACCCTGGCGGCCCGGGGACCCGGAGGCTTCCCGGCCCCGCCGCCCGGCGCGTGGCCGCCTTCGGTCCACTGAGGCGGCGAGGCGCCGGCACGCGGTCCAGAGCTCAGATCGGCGCGTCGTCCGCGAAACGGGGCGGGCGTTTTTCGCGCAGGCTCGCCAGCCCCTCGCGGGCGTCGGGGCCGGTGAACCCCAGGAACTCCAGCGCGAGGCTCGCGTCGAAGGTCGGGCCGGCCTGACGCAGCCAGTTGTTCAGGGCGTATTTGGTCCAGCGCACGGCGGTCGGGCTGCCCTGGGCGAGTCTGCGGGCCACCGCCCAGGCCCGGTCCAGCAACTCCTCGTCGGGCACGCACAGGCTCACCAGCCCGATGCGCTCGGCCTCCTCGCCGCTGAGGCTCTCGCCGGTCAGGAGGTAGTACTTGGCCTTGTTCAGCCCGCACAGCAGCGGCCAGATAATGGCGGCGTGGTCGCCGGCCGCCACCCCCAGGCGCACGTGGCCGTCCGAGAGCTGGGCCGTCCGGGCGGCGATGCTCACGTCGGCCAGCAGGGCGACCGCCAGCCCCGCGCCCACACAGGGGCCGTGGATGGCGCTGACCACCGGCTTGCCGCAGTTGACGACGTTGTAGACGAGGTCGCGCGCCTCGCGCCACACACGCGAGAGAACCGTGAAGTCCTGCGTCATCTCCTCGATCATGGAAAAGTCGCCGCCCGACGAGAAGCCGCGTCCTTCGCCCCGGATCAGGACGCAGCGCACGCCCGCCGCCGCGTCGATGTCGCGCCAGATGTCGGTCAGCGCCCGGTGTCCGCGCGCGTCCACACTGTTGAGGGTCTTGGGCGAGTCGAGAACGACTTCCAGAATGCCGTCGCCGTGCAGCGTGACCCGGAGGCCGGGATAGGCGCCCGGCGCGGTGAGCTGGGTTGTGGTCATGGCCGGAGGCTAGCACCCTCGGCCCCGGTGCGGCCCTGCCAGCCCCAGATGCCGACCAGCCCCGCGAGCGCCATGCTGCCCATGACGAGCGCCGCGACGCCCCCCCAGCCACGCGCGGCGAACACATGCCCGGCGACCACGCTCGCCAGGGCGGCTCCGCCGTAGTAGGCGAAGTGATAGAGCCCCGTGGCGAGGCTGCGCGCCCCCGTGACGCTGCGCTGCACCGCCGCGAGCGCCGCCGCCTGCGATAGGAAGACCCCGCAGGCCGCCGCCGCCACCCCCACGACGACCAGCGCCAGCGGCGAGGCGAGCGTGAGCAGCAGCCCCGCGAGGCTGACCCCGACCGCCGTGAGCAGCGCCGTGCGCGGCCCGCGCGCCGCCAGGAACGGCCCGGCGAGCGGCGTGATGACCACTCCCAGCAGGTACACCGCGAATACGCCCCCGGTCTGCGCGGCCGTGAGGAAATAGGGCGCCCCGGCCAGCCGGAGGGTCAGCGGGTTGAACACGCCCACCAGAGTGAACAGGATCAGGAAACCGACCGCGCAGGTCGCCAGCAGCGCCGGATTGCGCAGGTGGGCGCGCAGGCCGGCCACGACCGCGCCTGGGTCGCGCCGGGGCGTGAAGCCCGACTCGCGCGGCAGCGTGCGCGCCAGCCCCCACCCGGCCAGCGAGGCCAGCGCCAGCAGCCAGAAGGCCGCGTGCCAGCTCTGGGGCCCCGCCACCAGGCCTGCCAGGAACCGTCCCAGAAAGCCGCCGAGAACGGTACCGGTGACATAGGCGGTGAGTGCGCGGGCGCGGCCGGCCGGCGGCACCTCCTCGGCGACGTAGGCGTTCAGGGCCACCAGCACGCCGGGAATGAGGAGCCCCTGCACGAAACGGGCGAGATTCAGTGCCCCGAGGGTCGGCGCGAACACGGCGGCCACGGCCGGCAGGACCAACAGCGCGTAGGCCCACACGACCACCCGCCGCCGGCCCAGCGCGTCGGCCAGCACGCCCACGAAGGGCGAGGCCAGCGCCATCGCCAGGGTCGTCGCGCCGATGACTGTGCCTACCTCAGCCGCCCCCACCCGGAACTCGCGCGACAGCAGTGGCAGCAGGCTCTGCGGCGCGTACACGTTCAGAAAGACCAGCGTGCCCAGCGCGGCGAACAGGAGGGGTGCGGGACCGCGTACGGGCTCCCTCAAGGCAGAGCCACCACACTCCCCGGCCCGGCGAGCAGCAGGGTGGGCCGCGCCTCCAGCCCCACGCGGCCCGACGTGTCCAGCCGTTCCAGCACGCTCTCTAGCGCCCAGTCGCGCGCCCACAGCCGCTTGACGGCGTGCAGGGCGGCGGTGCCGGGCGGGGTCACGCGCGCGGCGACCTCCGCCACGGCCTCGTCCGGGCGGCGGGCCTGGACCTCGCCCACATTCAGGCCCGCGTTGCCCAGCGCGCGGTACAGCAGCTGCACGGCGTCGTCCATCAGCGCGCTCGTGCGCACGAGGAGCTGCGCCTGCCCGCACAGCGGTTCCAGGGCGTCCTCGTCTATGCGCGCCGGGTTCACGCCTACGAACAGCCGCCCCAGCGTCTCGGGGAGGTTCACGCCCCGGTAGTACGCCTCCTCGAAGGCCGCCGGAATCAGCAGGCCGCGCGGCGGCACTTCCAGGGCGGCCAGGCGGTGCGTCTCGGCCCCGACCTCGGCCACAGGGCGGCGGGCAGCTTCCGCGAAAGTCAGCATGACCCCGAGGCTAGCGCGGCCACCTCCGGCGCGCGGCGAGGCCATCAGGACAGCGCCAACTCCATGAACACATCGGCGCGGCTGTAGGGCGTGTGCGGGCGCTCGTGGGGTGCGAGATGGCGGAAACCCAGACTCTCGTACAGGTGAACGGCCGGCCCCAGACGCGCGTTGCTGGCCAGGACCAGCCGGGTCGCCCCCATCTCACGCGCCTGGGCGACGGCGTGCGCGAGCAGCCGCCGGCCCACGCCCCGGCCCTGCGCGGCGGGGTCTACCGCCATCTTCGAGACCTCGAACACGCCTGCTCCCTCGGGCCGCAGCGCCACGCAGCCCACCGGCCGCCCGCCCAGATGCGCCATGAACACGGCTCCGCCCGGCGCGACGTAGTGCCCGTCCGGGTCGGCCAGCGCCGCGCGGTCGGCCTCTTCGAGCGCGAACAGCCCAGAAATCCAGGCCTCGTTCAGGGCCCGGAAGGCGGCGCGGTCGGTGTCGGTCGTCAGGGGAGCGAGCTGCGGGGGGGCTTGCGTGGGCACTGCGTTCATAAATCACCTCTTGCCGGCCACGGACCGGTCAGACGAGTATCGGCAGGGCCCGGCGAGATGTCCAATATCTTGCCGACATGGATCAAGACCTCCCTGCTCTGGGTCGTGGCCTGGAACTGCGGCACCTGCGCTACTTCGTGGCGGTGGCCGAGGAACTGCATTTCGGGCGGGCAGCGGCGCGCCTGAACCTCGCCCAGCCGCCCCTCTCGCAGCAGATCCGGCGGCTGGAGGCCATCGTGGGCGCCGAACTGCTGCGGCGCAACTCCCGCTCGGTCGAGCTGACGGCGGCGGGCGTGGCCTTTCTGGAGCGCGCCCGCCGCACGCTGCGCCACGTGCAGGAGGACGTGGCCGAGGCCCGGCGTGTGGGCCAGGGCGCGCAGGGCGTGCTGCGGCTGGGCTTCGCGGGGTCGGCCATCCTGACGGTGGTGCCCGAACTGCTGCGGCGCTACCGGGGGGCCATGCCGCTGGCGCAGCTTCAGCTGTCCGAGTCCTTCACGGCCCAGGTCGTCGCGGGTCTGCTGGCGGGCGACCTCGACGCCGGGCTCGTGCGCGACGCCGACCCCGCCCCTGGCCTGAGCGTCCGCACGCTGTTCACCGAGCCGTATGTGGCCGTGCTGCCCATCACGCACCCGGCAGCGGGCGGGGCCGACGTGGACGTGTCGGCGCTGCGCCGCGACCCCTTCGTGTACTACCCGCGCTCGGCCGGCGCGCGGGCCTACGAGCAGCCACTGAGCCTGTGCGCCGCCCACGGCTTTCGCCCCGTGATCGCTCAGGAGGCCTCGCAGTGGCTGACCATCCTGCGCCTCGTGGGCGCGGGCCTGGGCGTGTCCATCGCGCCCGCGTGCGTGCGCCAGGTCGCCCCCGACTCGGTCGTGTGCCTGCCCCTGCGCGGCCCCGAACTCCTCAGCGAAATCCAGTTCGTGCAGCGCGAAGGAGAGGCTCGCCCCCTCGTGCGCGCCTTCGCCGAACTGGCCGGCGAGGTGGCACAGGAGGATATGTAGCGTGGGGCCTGTGGCTTGTGGCGCAGCGCAAACCACCAGCCCCCTCCGACCCTACCGCCCAGGTCCCCCCGAAGGCCGTCGTGCGCGAAGCGCGGGCCATTCCGAACCGGCTGGGGCTGGCCCTGAACTGAGCCGTCACGCCGTCAACCTGTGCAGCCCCGCCAACGCCCGGAACGACTCTTGCCGAGCGCAGCGAAAAAACTTCCCCTCCTGCTGGGGGAGAGGGAAAATAGGCATACAAAACCAGCCAAAAAAGAAGGCCGCCCAGTCGCCTGGACGGCCCCCGCACCACCCAGCTTCAGGCGTGCATGCCCTGCTCCGCCACCTTCTCCTCCAGCGGGCGGTCCTTGACCGCGTGCGCGCTCATGCCCCACTGGGTGCCGCTGCTCTGCACGCCCTGCAGGATCACGCGGGCCAGTTCGCCCAGCGTGGCGCCGCCCGGCTGGATGTCCATCTTGAGTTCCTGGCGCAGCTCGGTCAGGCTCACGTCGTCGAGCATGAGCTCGGTGCCGTAGCGCAGCGTCGAGTTGGGCACGAGCAGCAGGTCGGCCTCGCCGGGCTTGACCGCGTGCCGGAAGCAGCGGCCCGTGAGCAGCCCGGCGACCGTCGTGATGTCCCCAAAGGTCTTGTTGACCACGTGCCGCACCTCGATCTCCAGACCCTCGATGGCACGCAGCGGCTGCACGGCGAGGTCGAGCGACTCGGCGAACAGCGCCCCCGTCCCCAGGATGACCTTGCGCGGTTCGGGCAGAGCGGCGGGCAGCTCGGGCAGCGGCTCGGTGAGGAAGTCGCGGATCATGCCCACGCCGTTTTCCAGCATGGGGAAGCCCTCGTACTCTTCTTCACTGGGCAGCGGTTCGCCGGCCAGCAGGTACAGCTCGTCCGACGGGAAGATGAAGCGCGTGCCCCGCTCGGCCAGGAACTTCTTGCGCCACACGTTGAGCCTCGACAGGGTGTCCTGCGCCTCCTCCCGCGTGAAGGTGCGCACGTCCGGCAGGTTCTTGCGGTGCCCGGTCAGACCGATGGGCACCACCGCCGCCGAGATCACGTTGGGGCGGCTGCTGAGGTACTCGACCGTGTCGTCGAGGTTCTCGCGGTCGTTGCGCTCGGGCACGAGCACGATCTGGGTATAGAGGTCAATGCTCTCCAAGCGCTCGATCATGCCGCGAATCTGCACGGCCTGCTCGTCTTTGACCTTGAGCTTCCACCACTTCATCATGTCCTGGCGCAGTTCCTGGTTCGAGGTGTGCACCGACACGTACAGCGGCGAGAGGTTCTCGTCGAGGATCCGGTTGATGTCGCCTTCGGTCAGGTTGGTGAGCGTGACGAAGGAGCCGTACAGGAACGACAGTCGGTAGTCGTCGTCCATGATGTACAGGCTCTTGCGGAAGCCCCGCGGCATCTGGTGCACGTAGCAGAAATCGCACTTGTTGGCGCACTTCTTGATGCCGTCGAACAGCACTTCCTCGAAGTCCAGGCCCGGGTCTTCCCACTCGACCGTGAAGGTAAAGGTGTCGTCGAGGCTGGGCGGCGCAGGCAGGAACAGGCGGTGGTGGTCCTGCGCGGTACCGGGCACTCCGGTCATGGCGCGCGGGGCCTCTCTCGGCCGCGCGATTTCCAGGCTCGCCACGCCCTGCGAGAGCTTGTGGCGGTAGTCGAGCACGTCGGTCACGGGCTGGCCGTTGACGCGCAGCAGCACGTCGCCGGGCTGCACGCCCGCACGCTCGGCAGGGCTGCCCGTCTCTACGGTCTTGATGGGCGCGGGGTAGAAGGGGTCTTCGGGGATGTGGGTTTTCGGAAACTCCGGGGCTGCCGTCATGAATTCACCTCATTTCGGGACGGCCCTGGATGTCAAAATCACGCGGCCCCGACTCAAGCAAAGAAGTTTAACAGAATCAGGGTGGTCTCAAGGTGACGCAGCCTGCTTAGTCGGGCGGTGGTCCTGGGCGGGGCGGCCTCAGCCCAGCAGCGCCCGCAATCCCTCGGCAGCGGTGGCCCGCAGGCTCAGGGTCATGTGCAGCGTCAGGTCGGTGACCTGCGGGTTGATCTCGGCGACGATCCCGCCGCGCCGCAGGGTCCAGGCGGCCAGCCCGGCGGCCGGGTACACCGCGCCACTCGTGCCGATCACCAGCGCCACGTCGGCGGCGGCGAAGGCGTCCTGGGCCGCCGCCAGCGCGTCTGCCGGCAGGTTCTCGCCGAACCACACCACGTTCGGGCGCATGCGGTTCCCGGCGGGCGAGGTGGGCGGCACGGTCAACAGGTCGGGAGGCGGCAGCGGATAGACCTCGCCCGTCACCTCGTCGCGGGCGTGCGTGAGGTTGCCGTGCAGTTCAGCCAGCGTGCCCCCCAGAGTGCCGCTGCCGGCCCGCCCGTGCAGGCCGTCCACGTTCTGGGTCGCCAGAAAAAAGCCCGCGCCTTTTTCCCGCTCCAGCCTGGCCAGCAGCAGGTGCGCGGCGTTGGGCTGGGCGGCCGTGACGTCGCGGTAGCGCCCGGCATACCAGTCCCAGACGAGTTCGGGATCGCGCCAGTAGGCCTCCGGGCTGGCGAGGTCCTCGGGCCGGAAGCGCGCCCAGTGGCCGGTCTGTGCGTCCCGGAAGGTGGGAATGCCGCTTTCTGCGCTCACCCCCGCTCCCGTCAGGACGGCCACGCGGCGGGCGGCGGCCAGTGCGGCGCGGACCTCCGCGGGGGTCACGCCGCCGCCGGCTGCCGGCCTCCCCCCACCTGAATATGACGGTAGCGCGCCTGCACGAAACACCACAGGCCGTAGCACACGGTCCCCAGTGCCACCGCGCCCATCAGCCACGCCCCGCCCGGCCGGTTCAGCAGCCAGTTCAGGGCGCCGCCCGTGCCGCGCACCCCGGCGGCCTCGCCCTGCACCGCTGCCACGAGCAGGAAGGCCCCCACCAGACCCAGCACCACTCCGCGCGCGGCCGTTCCGAGTTGTCCCACCCGCCGCAGGGTGGCGGAGTGGTCGGCCCCGGCGCCCCGCAGCGCGATGAACTTCATGAATTTGCCCCTGCCTGCGCTGACGAGTTCGGCGCCCCCGGCGCCCAGCAGGGCCGCGCCGCCCAGCCCCAGGAGCAGTTGCCCGGCCGGCAGGGCCAGCACCCGCGCCGCGAGGTCCTGCGCGCTGGCCCCGCTGCCCACACTGGCCTGCGTGACGAGCCGGAAGGCGAACCACGCCGCGCCCAGGTTCACGGCTCCGCTGGCGAGGTAGCCGGCGCGGCGGGCCAGCCCGGCGGCGGCCGTCCCCAGGCGTTCGGGGTCCAGGACCGCGCGCAGAAGCTGCCACAGCGCGTAGCCGACCAGCCCCAGCGCCAGGACACCCACCAGGCCCTCGCCCAGCGGCAGGTCCTCGAGGCGGCGCACGGCGCCCTCGGTATCGGTGGCCGCGCCGCCCCGGCGGCCAGCCGCCAGCGTGAGGGCCAGCGCCCCCACCGTGACGTACACCACGCCCCGGCAGGCGTAGCCGAAACGGGCCAGGGCCTCCAGACCCGGCGCGGCCTGCTCGCCCGCGCGGCGCACCGCCCCTGCCATCTCTCGTTCGTCGGCCATGTCCTGCCCAGTGTGCCGCGCGTGGGCGGCCCGCGCCTTCCGGCGTTCTTGAGGTGAGCGTCAGGGAAAATGCAGGAAGCCGGGCGGTACCGCGCCGGTCAGCCATACGCCATTCTCGGAGACGTAGAACACGTGCCCGGCCGCGTGCATCGCCCCGGCCGCCACCGTCAGCACGACCGGCGGGCCGTGCCGCGCGCCCACCCGCCGCGCCGTCTCGCGGTCGGGCGAGAGGTGGACGTGGTGGCGCTGCATGGCCCGCAGGCCCTCCTCGCGGATCGCCGGCAACGCGCCGCCGTGCGTGCCGTGGTACAGCTCGGTGGGGGGCGCGGCAGGCATCAGCTCCAGGTCCACCGGCACGCTGTGACCCTGGTTGGCCCGGATGCGCGACTCCGTCAGCGCGAATCGCCGCTTGTCGCTGCCGGCCACCACCCGCTCGATCTGCTCCCGCGTGACGCCCAGGTGCGCGAGCACAGGCGCGAGGGGCACCCAGCCGCCCGGCTCCAGCGCCAGGCCCGCCTCGTGCGGCGCGTGTCTCAGCAGGTACGAGAGCCGGTGCGAGAGGGCCTTGTCGGTCATGGGGTCAGTGTGCGCCCCAGACCGCGGCGAGCACATCGGCCAGCTGGCCTGCCGGGTGCCCCGGCCGGGGTTACAGCCGCCGCTCCAGGTAGTCGGCCAGGAGGCGGTAGCTACGGATGCGGCCCTCCACGTCGGCCGAGCCGTGGCCCTCATCGCCGAACTCGGCGTACTCGAACTCCTCGCCCTCACGTCTGCCCAGGGCGATCAGGGCGTCGCGGAAGCCGCGCGCCTGGTTCACCGGGCAGCGGGGGTCGTTCGCGCCGTGCATCATGAACATGTGGGCCCTGAGCTGATGGGCGTGCGTCAGGGCGCTGCGGTCGCGCCACAGCTCGGCGTCCCCCACCGGGTCGCCCATCATCGAGCGGAAGTAGTGGGCGAGCTGCGGCATATCACGGCTGTTGTCGGCGTGCAGGGCGTGTAGATCGCTGATCCCGACGATGGGCACGCTCACCCGGAACAGCTCTGGGTACTTCACGGGCGCGAGGTAGCTGAGATAGCCGCCGTAGCTGCCGCCGAACACCCCCAGACGCGCCGGGTCCACCCCCGGCAGGGTCTTCAGGTACTCGGCCCCCGCCGCCACGTCCTGCAGGTCGCGCCCGCCCCAGTCGCGCAGGTTGGCGTCGCGCCACGCCGCGCCCGAGCCGGTGCTGCCGCGCACGTTGGGGCACAGCACGGCGTAGCCCCGGTTCACCAGAAACTGCGTGACCTCGTCGAAGCCCCGGAAGAACTGCCAGGTCGGGCCGCCGTGCACATGCACGAGGGCAGGCACCTGCGCGCCGGGCGGCGTGTTCCGGGGCCGGTAGAGGAGCGCGGGCACCCGCAGCCCGTCGGTGGTGGGGTAGTGGACATACTCGGCCTCCACGAACACGCCGGGGTCGATGGACCCGTATTCGGCGGGCAGCAGTACCTCGGCGGTATCGGTGCGCAGGTCGTAGAGCAGCACGTCGGCGCGCGCCGCGCCCGTCGAGCGGCTCAGCAGCAGATGGGTACCGCCGAGCGCGAACTGCGCCCCGTGCGAGACGCCGGGCGCCAGCCGCAGCTCACGCGCCCCGCCGTCCTCCGCACCTTCCCCGAGACCGTACAGCACGGGGGTCAGGGTGCTGTCCACGTTGCGGATCACGGCCAGCCAGCGGCCGTCGGGCGAAAACTCCAGGGCCTGTTCCTCGTAGGCGGCGTCCTCGGGCGTGAGCCAGCGCATGTCGCCCGTGTCCACGTTCAGAATGCCGGCCCGGTCGTAGCCTGCCGCGTCGCTGGTCACGGCCACCCGCGCGCCGTCGGGATGCCAGTGGGTCAGGGCGTCGCGGCTGCCCTCCCGCACCCGCAGCACGCGCCGCAGCCCGCTGCCATCAGTATTCACCACGTAGCCGTCGAGGTTCTTGAGGTCGGCGCTCTCGTTGGCGCTCAGGAGAATGCGCGTGCCGTCGGGGCTGTAGCGCGGATCGTGCGCGCCCTGCTCGAAGGCGGTCAGGGCCGTCCAGGCCGCCTCACCCTGACGCGACAGGTCGTAGGCGTACACGTTCATCTGGCCGCCGCGCGTGCTGCTCACGAGAAGGGTCTGGCCGTCCGGGTGCGTGCCGTTCACGTAGTCCATGCTCTGCGGGGCGTGGTCCAGGGCACGCACGGCGCCCTGCCCGACCTCCAGCTCGAACAGCGCCTGCCGCTCGTCGCCGTCCTGATCGCGGCTGAAATACAGCGCGCGGTCGCCCCGGCCCCACACGAAGCCCGCGTTGGGCGAGCGGGAAACCTGCCCGTCCGACAGCCGCCGCACGTCCCGCGTGCGCAGGTCCAGGGCATACAACTCGAAGCGGCCGCTCGCGTTCCCGTAGAAGGCCGCCTGGTCTCCCCCGTGCGAGACGGTCAGCCCGAAGGTGAGCGGCAGGGCCACGAGGTCTTCGAGCCGAATCCGGCGGGCCGTCTTCTCGTCGGGGGTCATGGGCAGAGTGTAGGCGCGGCCCCCGCCCGCTGCGGCGGCAGATGCGCCCCTCCGCCATCTGGCTTAGCCGCCACCGGGAGCGCCGGCCCGCTTTGCCCCGCGCGCTACCCTGGCGCCATGACACAGACGGATATGCAGTGGCAGGCGCTTCTCGACCGCTGGCAGGAACTGGCCGACCTGGGCGGTATCGGCTCGCTGCTGGGCTGGGACCAGAGCACCTACCAGCCCCCGGCGGCCTCGGCGGGCCGCGCGCGGCAACAGGCATTGCTCGCCCGGCTGCGACACGGTCAGGCCACCGACGCGGCGTATGGCCGGCTGCTCGACGAGGCGGGGAGGCGCAGCGACCTCTCGCCCGAGCAGACGCGCATGCTGGCCGTGGCGCGCAAGAACTTCGAGGAGTCGACCCGGCTGCCCTCGGCGTTCGTCGCCGAACTGAGCGAGCACGGCGGCAACAGCTACAGCGCCTGGACCGAGGCCCGTCCCGCCAACGACTTCGCGCGGATGGTGCCCATCCTGGAAAAGACGCTGGACCTCAGTCTCCAGGCGGCGAGCTACTTTCCAGAGTACGGCGGAGCGCTCGACTACTTCATCGACCAGTCCGACGAAGGCATGACGGCCGCGCAGGTGGACGAGGTCTTCTCGGCCCTGCGCGCCGCCCTGGTCCCGCTGGCCGACGCGGCGGCGCAGGCCCGCGCTCCGCGCACCGACTTCCTGCACCGGCACTATCCCCAGGCGGCGCAACTCGCCTTCGGGGAGGCGGTGATCCGCGACTACGGCTACGACTTCACGGCCGGGCGCCAGGACCTCACGCACCACCCGTTCATGACGCGTCTGGGTGGGCACGACGTGCGCATCACGACCCGCGTGCGCGAGGACGACCCGGGCGACGCGCTGTACTCGACGCTGCACGAGTCGGGCCACGCGATGTACGAGCAGGGCGTGGCCGCGCGCTTTCTGGGTACGCCCCTGGGCGGCGGCGTGAGCGCCGGGGTCCACGAGAGCCAGTCGCGGCTGTGGGAAAACCTCGTGGGCCGGTCGCGCGCCTTCTGGGCGGCGTACTTCGGCAAGTTCCGCGACATCTTCCCCGAGCAGCTCGCGGACGTGACCGAGGACGAGATGTACCGCGCGAGCAACGTGGTCGCCCGCAGCCTGATCCGCACCGACGCCGACGAGCTGACCTACAACCTGCACGTGATTACCCGCTACGAGCTGGAGCGTGAGCTGCTGGCCGGGCGCCTCGCCGTGCGCGACCTGCCGGGCGCCTGGCACGCCGCCTACGAGGGCAACCTGGGCCTGCGCGCCCCCGACGACCGCGACGGCGTATTGCAGGACGTGCACTGGTACTTCGGGCAGATCGGCGGAGCGTTCCAGGGCTACACCATCGGCAACGTCCTGAGCGCCCAGTTCTACGCCGCCGCCGAGGCCGCCAACCCCGGCCTGGAGAGCGACATCGCCCGCGCCGACTTCGGCCGCCTGCACGGCTGGCTGCGCGAGAACGTCTACGCCCCCGGCGGCCTCTACACCCCCACGGACCTGATTCAGCGCGCGACCGGCCATCCCATGACCGTCGAGCCGTACCTGAAGTACCTGCACGAGAAGTACACCGAGCTGTACGGGCTGTAAGGAGAGGGGCGTGGGAAGTGGGATGTAGGGAAGGGAGTAGAGAGTCCCCTGCCCAGCACCTCCGGGGAAGGAGCGAGAGCAGTCCCAACACCCCACTGGCCAACACCCACGAAGGCCGTCGTGCGCGCAGCGTGCGGGCCCTTCCAAGCGGGTGGGGCTGGCCCCGAACAGAGCCGTCACGCCGCAGGGAAGGGCGGCTCCAGCAACTAAAGGAACGCCTCTTGCCCAGTGCAACGTAAAGCTCCCCCCTCCTACCGGGCGGGGGGCTGGAGGGGAGGGCAAGTAGGACCCAAAAGCCTTCCACCCCAGAGACGCCTCCAACTGCGCCTCAGCGCCGCCCGACCCCCGCCCCGAGCGTCAGCGGCTGGTCAAGCTTCAGCCACAGGAACTCGCTGACGTCCTTGACCGCTGCCCCACGCCCCCCCGTCGCCGGGTAGTTGTTGTCGTTGGCGACCAGAATCGTGTTGGCATCCAGCACGATCACGTTCTCGATGGTCACGTAGGGAAAGGTGAACTTGCCCGCGACCGTGCTGGGCGCGAGGCCCTGCGGGTCCTGCACGTTCATCAGGTCGGCGACCAGCGTCTTTTTCAGCGTGCCGTCGGCGCTCTTCTCGCGCAGGCTAATGCTGTAGACCCGCTTGAACCGCGCCGCCGCGCCGCTGCCGTTGTCGCGCTCCAGCACGAGCAGGGTATCCGCGTTCACCGGGGTCAGGTCGCCGATGGCGTTGCCCGAATCTTCCAGCAGGTAGCGGCCGGCCAGCGCCCACTGGCGGGTGTTCAGGTTGACGGCGTGCAGGCGCAGTTGCCCCGGCAGGTCGCCCGTCACGGTCTTTTCCAGCAGGGCGTAGGCGGTGGCGCCGTCCACCCCCAGCGTCAGGCCTTCAAAGCCGCCACTGCTGCCGATGTTGGCCGCGTTCGCCGCGCCGGTCGAGAAGGCGGGGTTCTGCGGACTGCGCACCTGCGGAGCCGTGTACTCGGCGGCCACCTTCGCCCCCGTCGCCGGAAAGTCGGTGAACAGGCCGTCCACCCCGGCGCGCAGGAACTGGCGCATCTCGGCCTCGGGGTCGTTCCGGTAGGCGGGCAGCAGATAGGTGGGCTCGCTCCGCATCGTCCAGGCGTGGACGAGCAGGCCGGCGGCGTGGGCACGCGGCACGAAATCGGTCGTCTGGGCCTTGTCATCCACGATCCAGCGCTTGTAGGCCCCCACGCCGTCGGCGTAGGTGGCGATGTCGCGCAGGGCGGCGTCGGTGGTCAGGGCGCCGTACTTGCGCGTGTCCCCCTTCGCCGTCCAGTCGTAGGGAGCTTCGTCGGGGCTGCTCACCAGTTGCACCAGCGGCACTTTCAGGCCCGCTTTCGGCAGGATGTTGGCCTTCAGGTCGCGCAGGTTGGCGGTCTCGAAGGACTGGATGAACACGCGCGCGGGGTCGGTGAAGCCCTCTTTTTTCAGCGTGTCCACGAGCAGTTGCGACACGTTGCGCCCCGCCACCTGCGTCATGTAGGTCGGGTGCTTGGTCTCGGGGTAGATACCGACCTTGCGCCCAGTCCGCGTCTCCACGTCCTTGACGAGCGCGATCACCTCGGCCAGGGTGGGCACCTCGAACTGGCCGTCGTAGGCGCGGCCCCGCAGCGCGGGCAGGCGCTCGACGGCGCGCAGGGTCTTGAGTTCGGCCAGCGTGAAGTCCTCGGCGAAGTAGCCGCGCACGTCCACGCCGTCGAGGTTCTTGGTGGTCAGGCGGGAGGCGAACTCGGGGCGGGAGGCCACGTCCACCGTCGCCTCGGTCACCTTGCCGGCCGCGTCCACCACCGCGATCACAGGTTCGTGGCGGGCCACCAGCACGCCGTCCTTCGTAACCACGAGGTCGGGTTCGATGAAGTCGGCGCCGCCCTCGATGGCGACCCGGTACGACTCCAGCGTGTGCTCGGGGCGCGTGCCGCTGCTGCCCCGGTGTCCCACCACGACCGGCGCCTGACCACGCAGCGTGGGCAGCCCCGCCAGATTGGGCGTCGGGAGGGGCGCGTCGAGCAATCGGCCGTCCGCGCTGAAGTGCAACAGATACGGCCCGAACTCGTCGCCCACCCAGACCGTGCCGTCTGGCGCGAAGAAAAAGCCCTCGGGGTCGAAGTCGGCGCCGGTCAGCAGGCGCTCGGGACTGGCCTCGTTAATGATCGGCCACGTCACCTTGCGGTCGGGGTCGCGCAGCGAGATGAAGTTGCCGACCTCGGCGCGGCCCGTGCCAGTCGGCGCGGTTTTGGGCGTCAGGCTCAGACGGTTCAGGCGCAGCAGGGAGTCGGCGCTGTTGTTCTTGGCCCCGAAGCCGTTGTCGCTCAGGAACCAGTAACTGCCCTGCGGCCCGAACTGTACCCCCGAAAAGCCCTGCACCGGCTGGCTGGGAAAACGGGCCTCGCCGCGCAGGCCGTTGTTGTAGGCCCCACTGGCCGGGCCAACTGTGAAGGTATCGGCGGGCAGTTCGGCGTAGCCCACCAGCGTCACGGCCTGGGCACTCCCCAGCGCGAGCGAGAGCAGCAGCGTCAGGCGACCCAGGGCGCCGTATTTGGAACGGTTCGACATATGAAAAAGATGAGCCGCGCACGTCAGCGGGGCGTGCGCGGCAGGTCAGGGGGGGGTCAGGCTGACCGGGGGTCTATTTGTCCTCCGTCAGCGCGAAGCCCTTGCTGAACTGCTCCTGGAGCAGCGTGAAGACCAGCAGCGGCGGCAGCATGGTCACAATGGCCCCGGCCATCACCGCGCCCCAGTCGGTCTGGCCGCCCACCTCGATCAGGCGGCGCAGCCCCACCTGCACGACCTGGCGGTCGTCGTGCTGCATGATCACCAGCGGCCAGAGGTACTGGTCCCAGCCGTACACGAACTGGATGACGGCCAGCGCGCCCACCGTGTTCAGGCTCATGGGCACCAGAATGTGCGTCAAGAAGCGCAGCGGCCCGCAGCCATCGATACGCGCGGCGTCGGCCAGGCTCACGGGGATGTTCATGAAGTGCTGCCGGAAGAGAAAGGTGCCGGTCGCGCTCGCCAGAAACGGCACGATGATCGCCGCGTAGGTGTCGGCCCAGCGCAGGTCGCGGCTGACCACGTCGAACAGCGCCACGATCAATACCTCGGTGGGCAGCATCAGGGAGAGCAGCACGAGCACGAAAGCCGCCCCCCGCAGCGGAAAGCGGAAGTACACGAAGGCCAGCGCGGCGAGCAGGGCCAGCGCCGTCTTGCCGACCGTCACGCTCAGGGCCACCACGAGGCTGTTGAGCATGTAGCGCCCTAGGTGCGCGCCGGCCCACACACTGCCCAGATTCTCGAAGAAGGCCCCACCCGGCAGCAACCTCGCGCTCGTCACGTCCGAGGAGGTCTGCGTGGCCTTGAGCAGGGCGAAGATCAGCGGGGCGCTGATGAGCAGTACAGCCACGCTCAGCGCGAGGTGCGCGGCCCAGTCGTGGCGGCGACGGGGGGAAGCGGGGCGGCCCACAGGTCTAATTCCCATAATGCACCCGCCTCTCGCCCAGCCGGAACTGGACCCAGGTCACGAAGGCCACAAGCGCCAGCAGCAGCACGGCCTGCGCGGCGGCGGCCCCGGTCCTGAAGTTCACGAAACCGTCCTGGTAGAGCTGGTAGACCAGAAAGGTCGTCGCGCCCGCGTGCCCGGTGTACGGCCCCCCGCGCGTGAGGATGTCAGTCAGCGCGAACGAGTCGAACAGGGCCGCGACGATGTTGGCGAACACCAGGAAGAACGTGACCGGCGTGAGCAGTGGCCACGCCACCCGCCAGAACACCTGTGCGGGCGAGGCGCCGTCGATCTCGGCGGCTTCCATCACGTCGCCCGGCAGGTTCTGGATGGCGGCGAGGTAGAAGACGATGTTGTACGCCAGTCCCTTCCAGACCGCTGCCAGCGTGACCAGCCCGAAGGCCAGCACCGGGGTGTCGAGCCAGCGCGGCTTGATGCCGAAGGCGGCCTCCAGCAGCGTGTTCACCACACCGACCTCGGGGTTGAACAGAAAGAGCCACAGGGTCCCCGCGATGGCCGGACTCAGGGCGTAGGGGTAGATGAGCAGCAGGCGGTAGACCTTCGCACCGCGCAGGGGCCGGCTGGCGAGCCACGACAGCGACAGTGACAGCAGCAGCCCCAGCCCCACCGACAGTGCGGTGAACAGCAGCGTTTGAGCGGCGACCTGCAGGTAGGCCGGACTCTGGAGCAGCGACGTGAAGTTCTCCAGACCGACGAACTGCCGCGTGCCCAGGATCACGTTGGCGCGGTAGGCCGCGAGGTTCAGGGTGCGCAGCGCGGGCAGGTAGATGAACACCGCCAGAACGAGCATGGTGGGGGCCAGCAGCAGCCAGGGCAGCGCCGCTCCCCGGAACACGGCGCGCTCGTCGGCGGCGGGGGCAGCAGCAGCAGCGCGGGCCTGTGTTCGGCGCGCGGCGCGTTCGGAATGCAGGACGGACATGGGCCTCCGGAAAAAGGGAAGGTGGCCCGCCGCCGTGTCTCGGGAGCGGGCCAGCAGAGAAGAGGGTGTGTTGAGGACGTCGCCGCTTCCAGTGCGAGAGTCCGGGAGGGCACCGGAACTCTCCGTTCCTGCGGCGCCGTCCTTTCTTCGAGACTCGCCCCGCCCGGTTGATTTGGCGACCGACGACGATTTCTTTACTTGAAGTTCGCGCCGTAGTCGCTCAGGGCGGCGTCCACCCGCGTTTTCGTCTCGGCCTGGGCAGCGGCGACGCTCTGGTTTCCCATGACTTTCTGCAACCCTTCTTCGATGATGGTGCGGGTCTGGATGGCCGCGCCGTTCAGGCCGCCCGCCGTCGCGGGGCTGGGCACCGTGTTCAGCAGCTGGTTGAAGGCCACGAGTTGCAGCGGCGTCTGGCTGAACCAGCCCTGCTTGCGCAGCAGGTCCACACTGCTCTGGCGCACCGGGTAGTAGCCGGTCAGCTTGTGCCAGTCGGCCATGTTCCTGGTGTTCGTCATGTACAGGGCGAAGTCCAGCGCGGCCTTGGCCTGGGCCGGGCTCACGCCCTTGGTGATCCACAGGCTCGCCCCGCCGATGACCACGCCGTTGCGCTTGGCGCCGTCGGGGATGGGCAGCGCGCCCACGCCGAGCTTGAAGCCGGCCTTCCTGGCGGCGTCCTGCTGGTTGCCCAGGTCGGCGGTCGAGTTGATGGTGAACACGGCCTTCTGGCCCGAGAAGATCGCGTTGGTGCCGTCGGTGTCGGCCAGCTTGCCGGTGTAGGTCTCGAACCCGCCGGTCTGCATATCCTTGTAGAACTGGAAGATCTTGCGGGCGGCGGCGCTGTCGAGGTTGCTCGCGGTGGCCCGGCTCTGGCGCCCGTTGCCGCCGTTCACCAGCAGGGCGCCCTGCTCAGCCATCCACTGCTCGAACAGCCAGCCGTAGACGGGCAGCGCCGCGCAGGTCACGTTCAGGTTGGCCGCCTTGATCTTCTCGCAGGCCTTGAGCATTCCGCTGAAGGTCGTGGGCGGGGTCTTGGGGTTCAGGCCCGCCTTCTGCATGAGATCGGCGTTGAAGTACAGCACCGGGCTGGAGCTGTTGAACGGCAGGCTGTTCACCTTGCCCCCGATGGTGTAGTAGTTGATGACGGGTCTCAGGTAGTCGCTGAAATCCACGTTGCTGACGCCACCCACCGGCTGAAACATGCCGCTGTCGAGGGCGAGCTGGCTGCCGACCTCGAAGATCTGGACGAGGGCCGGGGCCTTGCCCTGACGCGCGGCGAGGATGGTCGCCTGGAGACTGTCGTTGTAGCTGCCCTTGTAGCTCGGCATGATCTTCACGCCGGGGTGGGTCTTGTTGTATTCGTCGGCGCGGGCCTGAATCCAGCCGCCGCGCTTGGCGTCCCCGAAGGAGTGCCAGAAATCCACCGTGGTCTGTGCGGCGGCGTTCTGGGCGACCAGACCCGCCAGCGTGAGCGTCAGCATGAGCTTTTTCACGCCCCGGAGCTTAGGAAGTCTTCATCATCCGGCCATCAGCGGCGGGTCATCGGGAGGTCAGAGGAGCAGGACCGCACGGTTCTTGCGGCCCCTCCCAGGGTCAGCGCGCGGTCAGCAGGGTGCCGGGCAGGTCACCGATCAGGGCGTCCACCCCCAGGGCCGTCAGGCGCGCCACGTCGGCGGCCTCGTTCACCGTCCAAGTGTTCACGCGCCAGCCGCCGCGCCGGGCCTGCACCATCAGGGCGGGGTCCACCAGCATGTGGTGGGGGTGCAGCGCTGCCGCACCCACCCAGCGCATCGCCAGGGGCACGGCGTCCAGCGACCCCGTGCGGTACGCGCGGTGGATGAGCAGCCCGCGCTCGATATCGGGGGCCAGCCCGCGCGCGGCGCGCAGCAGCAGCGGGTTGAAACTGCTCAGGATCACGCGCCGGGCCAGGCCGTGCGCGCGCACCGAGTCGAGGGTGCGGCCCACCCGGTCGTCGGGGCGGGCCGCCTCGTACTTGAGTTCCACGTTCACGTAGGCGCCCGTATCGGCGGCCCAGGCCAGAGCGTCGTCCAAGGTGGGCACGGCGGCGGGCAACTCTGCCCGCATCAACTCCGGCAGGGCACGGCCGCCTTGCAGGGCCGGGTCGTGGTGGATGACCAGTGTGCCGTCGGCCAGCCGGCGCACGTCGAGTTCCACGCCGTCAAGGCCCGCGTCGAGGGCCGCCTGGAATCCGGCGAGGGTGTTTTCCGGGTGGACGCGGGGCGAACCCCGGTGGCCGAGCAGGAGGGGCTGGGGCTGGGCAGAGCAGGGCAGCGACATGCTCCCAGGCTAAGGGCCGCACGTCAG
Source organism: Deinococcus sp. Leaf326 (assembly GCF_001424185.1). Classification (NCBI taxonomy): domain Bacteria; kingdom Thermotogati; phylum Deinococcota; class Deinococci; order Deinococcales; family Deinococcaceae; genus Deinococcus; species Deinococcus sp. Leaf326. Next base: position 416,297 of record NZ_LMOM01000065.1, read on the forward strand.
CGCCGGGTCCGAGTCGGTGAAATCTAGAGCCTGCCCGCGCCCGGTATCCCTACGCCTTCCCCGGTCCACGCTCTACCCTGTCGGCATGACTTCCCCGGTTGAACGTATGCGCGGCGCGCTCGCCGCCACGGACCTTGACGGCTGGCTCATCTACGACTTCCAGGGCCTCAACCCCCATGCCCGGCGCGTGCTGGACATTCCGCAGGGCGTGTTCCTGACCCGGCGCTTTTTCGTGTATGTGCCGCGTGAGGGCCGCGCGACCGTGCTGCACAACCACATCGAGGGCGGCAACTGGCGGCGCGTCACGCAGGGCTGGGACGCCGAACTGCGGCCGTTCGGCTCGCACGACGAGCTCGACGCCGAACTGCGCGCCCTTGTCGCGGGGCGGCGCCTGGCGATGGAGTACAGCCCGCAGGGGGCCGTGCCCTACGTGAGCCGCGTAGACGCCGGCACGCTGGAGCGGGTGCGCGCCGCCGGGGCGGCCGAAGTCGCCAGCAGCGCCGACCTGCTCCAGTCGTTCCTGGTGTGGTCCCCCGAGGACCTCGCCGCGCACCGCCGCGCCGCCGCCGTCCTGATGGCCGCCAAGGACGAGGCCTTTGAACTCGTCCACGACCGCCTGAAGGCCGCGCAGCCCGTGACCGAACTGGAGGTGCAGGCCGTCATCATGCGGCGCATCGAGGAAGCGGGGATGGAGGCGGGGCATGACGTGAACGTCAGCTTCGGGGTGAACGCTGCCGACAGCCACTATGAGCCGAGCGAGACCCAGAACGCGGTGCTGGAAGCGGGGCAGTGCGTGTTGATCGACCTATGGGCGCAGGAACCGGGCCGCCCCTTCGCCGACGTGACCTGGGTGGCGCACGCGGGCGAGCCGGGCGCCGAGTATCTGGACGCCTGGGCGGCGGTGAGGCGGGCGCGCGACGCGGCCCTCTCGCGCCTGCAGGAGCGCCACGCGGCCACCGGCTGGGGCGAGGTACAGGGCTGGGAACTCGACCGCGCCTCGCGGGACGCGATGGGCGACACCTGGTCGCCGTATTTCCTGCACCGCACCGGCCACGACCTCGGCGTGCAGATCCACGGCGCGGGGGCCAACCTTGACGACTACGAGACCCGCGACACCCGCACCCTCACGCCGGGCCTGTGCGTGACCATCGAACCGGGCACCTACCCGGCGGCGCGGGGCTTCGGGCTGCGTACCGAAATCGACGTGTACCTCGCGCCCGCCGGCCCCGAGGTGACCACCGACCTCCAGCATGCCCCCTTCGTTCTCGGGGCGGGCGCTTGGGCGGCCGTGCGTGCGGCCGGGTACGGCGAGAGCTGAAGCGGGCAGCGGAGCCGCCCGGCACCCCGCCCAACTGACAAGAAACCTTGAAACGCTCCTGCGGGTAGCCCTGGGGGGCGGCGCGTAGCGTGAGGCATGGCCTCCACCCTCCTGCCGTTCCGCCCCACCTCTGCCCAGCAGGCCCAGAAGCGGGCCACGCAACTGGCCTCGGCGCTGCCGCGCCCGCTGGACCTGACGGTGGCGTCCAACCGCTACGCCGCCGCCGGGCTGGCGGTCGGCGCCTTGGCGCCCCTGCTGCTGGGCCGGGGCTGGAAGGCTGCGCTGGGTACCGGCGTGGCGGGCTTCTCGGCCTGGGCGACCGCCCGTGAACTCGACCCCGACCACCCGCAGACGGCGGCGGTCGCCCTGCCGGTCGCGGCGGTGGCGGCGCTGCTGGGCGGCGTCCCCAACCTGCTGGGCAGCCTGACGGCCGTGAGCAGCCTACGGGTCCTGTCGGCCACGGTGGGCCACCGCCCCTCACAGAGCGACCTGCTGGCCCTGGGGGCCCAGGCCGCCCTGTCGGCCTTCGCAGGCCAGCGCGCCGCCGCCCTGTTGCCGGGGGCCGCGCTGTCGCTGGCCGCCGACGCGGGCGACCGGTTCGCGCCGTTCCCGGAAGCCGCCCTGTACGGCGTGGCTGCCGGGGTCCTGCCCCCGACCCTGCACCGCCCGGAGAAGGCCGGCACGGAGAACGGCAAGGACGGCGACGGCCACAAGAAGGCCGGCAACCGCGGCGTCCTGACCGACCTGCTGAGTCTCGCCGCCCTGGGCCTGAGCCAGAGCCTCGCCGCGCCCGAGGCGGTGAGCAGTGGCTGCGACCTCGTGCCCACACGCGTCTCGGCCAACCGGGTACAGAGGTCGCGCCAGCTCGCCCTGGGAACGCTGGGGCTGGGCCTGCTGCTGCGCGAGAGCCGGGGGCTGGCGCCGCTGGCCGCCGCCACGCTCGCCGTCGGCCTGCGCCGCAGCGGCGTGCTGAACGCGGCGGCGCCGGACCGCCGGGACTAGGAAATCCGCCAACGCAGGCCCGGCCAGTCCTTTGGACCTTGCCCGCACCTTTAAGCCTTGCTGAAGCCTGGACCGGCCGGCCCCGCCCTGCCCCCCCCGCCGGCCCGCTAGGCTGGGCGTATGGCGAACCTCGGCTCCTCCACGGTCATGCTCACGGGTGCGGGCGGCGCGCTCGCCACCGCGATAGCGCAGGAACTCGACGACGCGGGCGCGCAGATCGTCCTCGTCGGACGCGGTGAGGCGCTGGCACGCGCTGCCGACCGCGTTCCGGCCACCGAAGTGATCGACGTGGACCTCACCGACCCCGCCAGCGTCGAGCTGCTCCGCAAGGTCAAGGTAGACACCCTCGTCCATACGGTCGGCGCCTACACGGCGCAGGACGCCCAGAAGGCCACGGGCGACGACTACCGCACCATGTTCGACGAGAACATGCTCACCCTGTTCCACGCGGTCCAGGGCGTGCTGCCCAGCATGCTCCGGCAGAAGGACGGCCTCATCCTGGGAGTCAGCGCCGGGCAGGCCGCGCAGCGCAGCGGCCCCAAGGCGGCGCTGTACACCGCCAGCAAGGCCGCTGTCTCGGCCTATGTCCTGAGCCTGCACGAGGAGCTCAAGGGCCGGGGCGTGCGCGGCTGCGTGCTGTACCCGATGGGCTCCATCGACACGCCCGAAAACCGCGAGGAGGGGGTCAAGTGGGAGGCCATGATCGACCCGCGCGGCCTGGCCAAGAGCGTGGCGCACGCCCTCTCACGCCCTGACCGGGCGCACGTCACCGAGATGAAGGTCTACCCCGACGAGATGGAGTGACGGGCCGGGCAGCCTGACTCCTGACTGGAGTCAGGCTGCCTACCCCCCATGCCTACTGGCGTTCTCCCCAGCCGACCCGCACCAGCTCAAGCAGACCGCCCGAATACCCGTCGTCCAGGCGGGGCCATTCGGGCGGGAAGGGCTGGGTGCGGGTCACGTCATTGGGCACTGTGACTACCGGCATTCCGGCCGCGACCGCCGACGTGGCGCCGTTCAGGCTGTCCTCGACCGCGAGGCACTCGCCGGGCTTCAGGCCCAGACGCGCGGCAGCTAGGGCGTACAGCTCCGGGTCGGGCTTGACCTGCGCCACGTCGTCACGGGTCGCCGTCACCTCGAACAGCTCCAGCATGGCGTGCTGCGAGAGCCACCGCGTGACCCAGTCGCGCCCGCTGCTCGTCGCCAGGGCGAGGCGCAGCCCGGCGGCGCGCGCGCCTTCCAGCACCGCCCGCACGCCGGGGCGCACGTCCTGCCCCTCGATATCGGCCAGGATGCGGCCATGCAGCGCCTCGTGCACTGCCGCGCGGTCGGCCTGCACCGCCTCGGGCAGCCCGGCCCAGGGATCGAAGGCGCCCCAGGTGCCGATGCCGCGCTGCCAGTCGCGCAGGTTCAGCTCGCGGCCATGCGCGCGGTACAGCTCCTGCCAGTGCCAGAATTCGCGGGTTTCGGTGTCCAGGATGGTGCCGTCGAAATCGAAGACGAGGGCCTTGAGGCCGGCGGGCAGCGTGAGCGATGCAGGAGCAGGATCAGGACCGGTCATGACGGGCAGTGTAGGAGCCGGGACGTCAGCGGGGCGCCCAGGAGCCTGACCGAATCTTGAGGCTCGTCTCCACCTTCTCTTTCGGGGGACGCCCGGAGCGCGCCGGACAGGTACTCTGCGGGGTATGGCGCAATGGGTACAGAACCTGATGGACAGCATGGGCTACCTGGGCATCTTGCTGCTGATGATCCTGGAGAACATCTTTCCACCGATTCCCAGCGAGCTGATCATGCCTTCGGCGGGCTTCGCGGCCTCGCGCGGCGACCTCAACATCTTCCTGGTGGTGCTGATGGGCACCCTAGGCAGCGTGATCGGCACCCTGCCGCTGTACTACGTCGGGCGGGCCTTCGGTGAGGAGCGGCTGATCGCCTGGGCCGACAAATACGGCAAGTGGCTCACCCTCTCGGGCAGGGACATCAAGAAGGCCGACGACTGGTTCGACCGCCACGGTACGGGCGCGGTGCTGTTCGGGCGTATGGTGCCGGGCATCCGCAGCCTGCTCAGCCTCCCGGCCGGCATGAGCGAGATGCCGCTGCCCAAGTTCCTGATCTACAGCGCCATCGGCTCGGCGCTGTGGGCCTCGGTTCTGGCCGGTGCGGGCTACGTGCTGGGCGAAAACTACGACCGCGTCGAGCAGTACGTCGGTCCCGCTTCCAAGGTCATCCTGGTCGTACTCGTCGTCGCTGCCGTGGTGTGGTTCGTGCGCCGTAAGCGCAGCCAGGCCGCGCAGGGCGGCAGCGGGGCCTGAGCAGGCCAGCGGCTGCGCGTGGGCAGCGAGGCACAATAGCCGCATGACCTTTCCGCCGCTGCCCCACATTCCCGACGAGATCCGCACCGCGCGGCTGTGGCTGCGGCGCCCCGAGGAGGCCGACGCCGCAGCGCTGATGGCCGCGCGTGACCCCTCGCTGCCCGAACTACGGCGCTGGATGGTGTGGGCACAGTCGCCGCAGGACCTGGAAGCCACCCGCCAGAACCTGCGGGCAGCGGCGGCAGCCTTCGCGTCGCGTGAGGGCCTGCGCTACCACGTCTGGAACGAGGCCGGCACCGAGATCGTGGGCAGCAGCGGCTATCACGCCCTCGACTGGCGCGTGCCCAAGGGCGAGATCGGCTACTGGATCGCCACCCCCCATACGGGACAGGGCTACGCCCGCGAGGTGACGGCCGCCCTGACCGAAGTCGGCCTAGAGAAACTGCACTTCCGGCGTCTGGAAATCCGCTGCGACGCGGCCAATGAGCGCAGCGCCCGAATTCCCGCTGCGCTGGGTTATACCTTCGACGCCCGGCTGGTGAACGACGCCGTGGCGGCCGACCACCCCCTGCAACTGCGCGACACCCTGGTCTTCAGCCGGGTGCGTTGATAGCGGTGGGGCGGCCGAAGACAGGCCCCCACTGTCCGGAGCGGCCGGGCCTCCCCGGACGCCGTTTCACTCACGGCACCAGCCGCGTGCCCGCCTCGCCCCGCGCCGCCGCCGCGAGCACCCCGGCCGTCATGCCGCTGGCGATGGTGGCGAAGGGCGCGCCGCGGTCCAGGGCTTCCAGGGCCGCGCGCACCTTCGGGATCATGCCGCCCACGATCCACCCTGCCGCAATACCTTCCTCGGCCTCGGCGCGCGTGAGCTGCGGGGCGAGGCTCGTGGGGTCGGGGTAGGCGCGGTACACGCCGTCCACGTCCGTCAGGAAGATGACGCCCTCGCCCAGCGCGCCCGCGACCGCTCCGGCGGCGGTGTCGGCATTCACGTTCAGGACGCCGCCGGCCTCGTCCTGGGCCACGCTGCCGACCACCGGGGTCAGGCCCGCGCCCAGCAGCGCACGCAGCAGGTCCGCGTTCACCCCGGTCACGCGCCCCACCCGGCCCAGGTCCGGGTTCAGGACCTCGGCCCGCAGCAGGACGTCGTCGCGGCCGGTCAGACCGACCGCGCTCCCCAGGTCCTGCGCGATCTCCTTGCCCAGACGGGTCAGGGCCAGCTCGACCACGTCCATCGCCTCCGGGGTCGTGACCCGCAGGCCCCCCCGGAACTCGCTGACCACACCGCGCGCCGCGAGCTCACGCTCGATGACGGGGCCGCCGCCGTGAACCACGACCAGGGCGTGCTCGGTGCGCAGGGCCGCCAGCTCGGCCGCCACCGCGCGGCGCAGCTCCAGACTCTTCATGGCATTGCCGCCGTACTTCACGATCATGCCCGGAATTGTAGGGCGGCCTCTGGGGCCCGCGCCCGGATGTTCGGCCCAGGGTCTCAGCTCAGGACGGCGCTCAGGTCCCCGGCGGTGGCCTGCGGGTCTTCGGGACCGCGCAACGTCTTGGCGTACCACGTCATCGCGGGGCGGGCATCGAGGGCGAAGCGGTAGCCCAGGCGTTCCCAGAAGCGCGCGCCCCGCGGATTGTCGCCTAGCACGCTGGCCAGGACGCGGCGTGTGTCGGGGGGCAGCCGCGCCTCGAGCTCGCGCACGACCTGGGCGCCCCGGCCGGCGTTCTGCCACTCCTCGCAGATCATCAGGAGATTGATGGTCACGTCGCCGGGCTGCGGATAGTCGCGCTTGTAGTCGAGCAGGCCCACGAGGCGACCGCGTTCGTCGTGCAGCAGCTCCAGGTGCCGCCGCGGGTCGCTGAGCGCCGAGGCGATCTCGCCCTGCACCTCGCTGACGCTGGGCACCCGCGACCCGAGCAGCGCGAAATAGCCGGGCGTGGCTTCGTAGATGGTGTGTAGGATCGGCGCGTGGTGCAGCGCCATGGGCGTGACTTCCAAGATCGGTGTTCCTCCGTCCGGTGGGGTCTTGGCGCGGCAAGCGGGCGGCGCCGAAACAGAGCCGCCCGGACCACAGGAAGGAAAACCGGACCTCCCGAGCATAGCGCCCGTTCTTCCGCTTTCCTTGCCCATTCAGGTTCAGGCCCGGTTCAGTCTGCCTTCACCCGTGGGGGGGGCCGGCGGGATATGCTGGCGGGATATGACCGGCCCGCCCACGCCGCCCTCCGCCGGCTTCTACGCGCGCCGGCTCGCGCGCCCCGGCGCGGTTCTCGCCCCGATGGCGGGGTACAGCGACGCGCCCATGCGCCGGCTCGCCGCCGAGCAGGGCGCGCTGTGGACCGTGAGCGAGATGATCAGCGCGCGCGGCCTGGTGCTGGGAGGCGACAACGAGAGCCTGAACCTGGGCCGTCCCTACCCCGGCGAGGAAGGGCGGGTGGTGCAGCTCTTCGGCGCCGAGCCGGAACTGCTCGCGGCGGCGGTGCAGAAGGCCGAGGGCTGGTTCTCGCCCGCCGCACTCGACCTCAACATGGGTTGCCCGGTTCCCAAGGTGCGCGGCAAGGGCGGCGCCTGCCTGCTCCAGACGCCCGAGGTCGCCTTCGAGCTCGTGCGCGCCATGCGCTCGGCGACCTCGCTGGACGTGAGCGCCAAGATTCGCCTGGGCTGGGACAGCGACCGCAGCCTGGAAGTCGCGCAGGGGCTCGCGGAGGCGGGCGCGGCCGTGATCACCGTCCACGGGCGCACGAGTGCCCAGCGCTACACCGGCGAGGCCGACTGGGAAGCCATCGCCCGCGTGGCGGCGGGTGTGCCAGTGCCGGTCGTGGGCAGCGGCGACGTACTGACCCCCGAACAGGCCACCCGGCGCCGGGCCCTGGGGGTCGCGGCCGTCATGATCGGGCGCGGCGCGGTCGGCAACCCCTGGATCTTCCGGGTGCTGGCCGCAGAGGGCGGCGCCGAACAGGACTGGGCCGTGCCCGGCACTGCCGTCCGTGCCCGCACCGCGCTGCGGCACGCCGAACTGCAGGACGCCTTCTATACCGCCCCCGACCGGCACCGTCCCGGCGAGCTGCGGCGCGCCAGCATGCGGCCGCTGCGCAAGGTGCTGCCCAAGTACCTGCCCGACCTGCCTGAACTGCACCCCGCGCTTCTTCAGGCCGAGACCCTGGAGGACGTCCGCGCGGCGCTGTGGCCGGTGACCGGGCCGGCGTCCCAGGAGCCTGCCGCGCACGCCGGAGCGGCCTACGCTGGGAACCCGGCATGAACGTCCGCGAGTACTACGCCTATCTGGCAGCCTCGCGGGCCCAGCTCTGGGACTTTCTGCGGGCGCTGCCGCCCGAGGACCTCGACCGTGACGTGATCGAACCCGGCGACCGGTTCCACAGCGTCAAAGACCTGCTGCTGCACATCAGCGACGTCGAGGACCACTGGATTCACGCGGTAGCGCGCGGCGACGGACTGGGAGTGGCGCAGCGTTATCCCCACGACTGGGTCCGCCCGCAGGCCGGGCAGTATTCCCTGGCCTGGATCATCGACTACGGCCGGGAGATCAACGCGATGACCGAGAGCTACCTGGACAGCGGCCCCGACCTCTCACAGCGGGTCAAGCTCGTGCACGACGACCCGGCGAGCGATACCGTGACCCTCGAGCAGCTGCTGTGGCACGTCATGACCCACGAGGTCCGTCACCTCGCCCAGATCACGCTGCTCGTGCGCCAACAGGGCCATACTCCGCCGTGGCTGGACTATCTGCGCTTCGTACGCCCGCAGGGCTCACCCCAGGTCACGGCGACCGATTTCGGCGACGGCCTGGAACCCGAGCCCACCCCAGCGGAGCAGTAGGGACCGGGACGAGGAGCCCAGCAGCGTCAGACAGTTACTGACACTGCGGAAAGTGGTCGGACAGTTTGTAGTTCGGACAGGTCTGGAGCGGGTCGCCGGTCCGTAGCCAGATACGGGCCAGGGCGTAGTCATAGCCTCCACGATGCTGCACTCCGTCGCCACCCCGACACGCCCGTTCTAGGGCCTACCGGGTGGGGGTCCAGGAAATCATTTCCCGCCACAGCGATACAAAAACCTCCCCAGAGTGGGGAGGAAACAGAACCTTATTCGGAGCGGGGAGGGCGCGGTCCCCGGTCGGGACGCGGGCCACGGTCGCTGCGCGGTTCACGGGGCGCGCGCGGGGCGATCTTGCCTTCGAGCTCAGGACGGATCAGGTCGATCTTGCCGCGGTCGTCGATATTGATGATCTTGACCCGCAGCTTGTCACCCACGTTGAGCACGTCCTCGACGGCATTGATGCGCTCCTCACTCATCTGCGAGATGTGCAGCATGCCGTCCTGGCCGGCGTACAGGTTCACGAAAGCCCCGAAAGGCGCGGTCTTGACCACCGTGCCGTCGAACTCCTCGCCTACCTTCGCCTCGCGGGTCAGGCCAGAGATGCGGTTGCGCACGGCTTCGGCCGCCTCGCCCGACGCGCTGAAGATGCGGATGGTGCCGTCTTCCTCGATGGTCACCTGCGCGCCCATCGCCTCGAGTTCGCGGACCTGCTTGCCGCCCGGCCCGATGACCTTGCCGATGAGCTCGGGGTTGATCTTCATGGACACGATGCGCGGCGCGGTCGGGGACAGTTCGGCGCGCGGCGCGGCGAGCACCTCGGCCATCTTGCCCAGGATGTGCAGCCGGGCCTCGCGGGCCTGCGCGAGTGCCTCACGCATCACGGCCGGGGTGATGCCCCCTACCTTGATGTCCATCTGCAGGGCGGTCACGCCTTCGGCCGTGCCACAGACCTTGAAGTCCATGTCGCCCAGCGCGTCTTCGAGCCCCAGGATGTCGGTCAGGATGCGGTAGCGCTCGCCCTCCATGACCAGCCCCATCGCCACGCCCGCGACCGGCGCCTTGAGAGGCACGCCCGCGTCCATCAGGGACAGGGTGCCGGCGCACACGGTCGCCATACTGCTCGACCCGTTCGATTCGAGCACCTCGCCTACCACGCGGATCACGTAGGGGAACTCCTCGAAGCTCGGCAGCACCGCGCGGATGGCCCGCTTGGCAAGGTTGCCGTGCCCGATCTCGCGGCGCGACTGCCCGCCCATGCGCTTGACCTCACCGGTCGAGTACGGCGGGAAGTTGTAGTGCAGCAGGAACTTGTCGCCGTTTTCGGCGCTCAGGTCGTCGATCAGGATCTCGTCGCGTTCGGTACCCAGCGTCGCCACGCCCAGCACCTGCGTCTCGCCGCGCGTGAAGATCGCGCTGCCGTGCGCGCGTGGCAGGGGCCGCGTCTCGATCCAGATGGGCCGCACGGTCTTCGAATTGCGGCCGTCGGCGCGCAGATCGTCTTCGAGGATCAGGCGGCGCAGTTCCTGCTTTTCCACCTTGCCGAAGGCCGCCTTGAGGGCCACGGTCTGCTCGGCGGCGTCCTCGGCCCCCTCGGGCACGCGCTCGGCGATCAGGCGGTCCCGCAGGGCCTTGAGGTTGGCGCTGCGCTCCTTCTTCTTGACGGTCAGCAGGGCCCCGCGCAGGTCACCCACGCGCGCGGCCTCGGCCAGTTCGGGCACGAGGTCGGTGCTCAGGTCACTCTCGGCCAGGAAGTTAAACTTCTCGTGGCCGATCTCGGCGCGCATCGTCTCGATGAGGCTGATGACGCCCTGCATCTCGGCGTGGGCGAACTCGATGGCCCCGACGAGGGTCTCCTCGTCCACCGTCTGCGCGCCGGCCTCGACCATCATCACGGCGTCGCGCGTGCCGGCCACGACGAGGTCCATCACGCTGCGCGTGAGCTGCTCGGTGGTCGGGTTCAGGACGTACTGGCCGTCGATCTGGCCTACGCGCACGCAGGCGGTCGGCCCGGCCCAGGGAATGTCCGAGACGCTCAGGGCCGCCGAGGCGCCGATGGGCCCGAGCACGTCCGGCGCGTTCTGGCCGTCGGCCGAAAGCACGGTGATGATGACCTGGGTCTCGTGGCGGTAGCCCTTGGGAAACAGCGGGCGGATCTGGCGGTCGGTGATGCGCGCCGACAGGATCGCCTTCTCGCCGGGGCGGCCCTCGCGGCGCTGGAAGGAGCCGGGAATCTTGCCGACCGCGTAGTGGCGTTCCTCGAATTCGACTGTCAGGGGCAGGAAGTCCAGGGTGCTCTTGTCGTCGCGGGCCTGCGCGGTGACGAGCAGCAGGGTGTCGCCGTAGCGCAGGGTGACGCTGCCGCTCACCAGTTTGGCGAGGCGGCCCGTCTCGATACTCAGTTCACGGCCGCCGAGCATCGTCGTGTAGGTCTTTCCGATCATATGAAAGTCAGTGTAGCCCGCTGGCGCCCGGGCAACTGGAGTCTGGACCGGGCCGCGCGCCCGGACCGGGCGACCGGGTTCAGGCGCCGGCGTCCGGCTCGGGCGCGCGGCTGGAGGCAGCCGGGCCGTCGCGGCGCAGCTCGGTCACCGGCACGCCGTACAGCGGTCCCTGGTCGGTCTGCACGTCCACCGTGCCGGCCAGGGGGTGCAGCTTGGTCACCTTGCCGCAGGCACCCGTGCCCTCATGGCAAACCTTGGCGTTCTTGCGCGGCAGGTCGGCCAGCAGTTCGATGTACTGGGTGTGCTCGAATTGCAGGCAGCACAGCAGGCGGCCACACGGCCCGCTGAGTTTCTCCGGGTTCAGGGGAAGCTGCTGGTCGCGCGCCATACGGATGCTGACGGGCGCGAACTCCTGGAGATGGTTGCTCGAACAGTTCTCGCGGCCGCAGGCGCCCAGGGTGCCGATCATCTGGGCCTGCTCGCGCGGGCCGATGGCGGCGAAATTTACGCGGGCGCGGGTGTGTTCGCGCAGCTCGCCGATCAGGCTGCCGAGTTCGATGCGCTCGTCGGCGCTGTAGCTCACGGTGACGAGGCTCTCGTCGAGCGTGAACTCGACCGCCACGAGCTTGACCTTCAGGGCGCGTTCGCGGGCCCGTGAACGCAGCAGCCACTTGAGGTCCTCGCCCCGGCGGTGCAGGTCGTCCCACTGGGCCCGGTCCTCGGGACTGGCCTCGCGCAGGACCGCGCCGTAACGGCCGCGCGGGTCAGGATCGGCGGCCTCGCCACGCACGGTGGCGACTTCGGGGCCGCGTTTACCCTGCACCACCACGCGGGTGCCCACGGCATAGGGCACCTCGCTGAGCATCGCGTGCAACCGGGGACTCCGCTCGAAGCGGACAGGCAGGACAACCACGCCTGCCACGATGTCACGAAACGCCGCGCCGCGCCAAGAGCGGAGGCACAAATGCCCGCCGCCCGTTTGTGACCGGGTAGGGTGGACGCCGGGTGCACACCGCACCCTCACCAGAAAGCGCCGCCAGCCCAGGGAATTCCGGGCCGGCGGCGCGGGATAGGCTGTAACGGCCCGGACGGTCTCAGTGCAGCTCGGCCAGCACTTCGATCTCGACACGCACGTCGCGCGGCAACCGGGCCACCTGCACGGTGCTGCGCGCCGGATAGGGCGCCGCGAACTCCTGCTCGTACACGCTGTTCATGACCGAGAACTCGTTCATGTCGGCCAGGAACACGGTCGTCTTGACCACGCGGTCGAGGTCGGTGCCGGCCGCCTGCAACACCGCGCGCAGGTTCTCGATGACCTGCCGCGTCTGCGCCTCGACGCCGCCCTCGACCAGGTCGCCGCTGGCCGTCAGGGGAATCTGGCCGCTGGTCACGACCAGATTGCCGAAGCGCACTGCCTGGCTGTAGGGACCGATGGCGGCGGGGGCGTCCGGGGTCTGCACGATTTCTTTCATGGACCCACTGTAGCCCGCCCAGGGCGAGAATAGCGGGGCCGGCTAGCCCAGGTCGCGCGGCCGCCGCTTGTCCGGCGAGGCGGCCGCGCGACCCGTGCGGGCGCTGCGCAGGCGCTCGGCGCGCTGTCCCGGGAGGCGGGGACCGGAACGCTGGCGGGCCTGCCACCAACGCTGCCCCGCCAGCACCGCCACGAGGAGGGTCAGGCCCAGCAGCGCGGTGGCGACGCGATGCTCAGGCACCAGGATCACCCCCAGCAGCGTGAAATATCCCAGCGTCAGCAGCAGGTAGGTGAGCAGGCTGCTGCCGCGGCGGCTGCTGAGCAGCACATCCACGTATTCCGGCCCGTTGCCGCTGCGCTCGGGCAGGGCGTAGCGGGGCGTGGCCGTCTCGCGCTGCACGTCTACGACCACCGCCGTGATGTTGTCGGGTCCCCCCGCGTCGTTGGCCGCGTTGATCAGCACCCGCACGAGCTGATCGGGCTCGTCCGGCCGCGCGAGTAGGCTCTCGAGCGCCGGTCCGTCGACCACCCCGCTCAGGCCGTCACTGCACAGCAGCAGGCGGTCGCCGGCCCGCAGAGGCAGCCCGAACAGCTCCAGGCGCACCCTCTCCTCGCCGCCCAGGGCGTTGCTCACCACGCTCTTCCACTGGTGATGCCGAGCTTCTTCCTCGGTCAGGAATCCCAGACGAACCTGCTCGGCCACCCAGGAGTGATCGTCGGTGAGGCGCCGGAGTTCGCCCCCGCGCAGCAGGTAGGCGCGCGAGTCGCCCACATGGGCGATCAGCACCGCGCCCCGGTCTACGAGCGCTGCCAGGAGGGTGGTCCCCATGCCCACCGACTCTCCCACCGCGTGGCGCACCACCGCGAGATTCGCCGCCTGAACCGCCCCCGCCAGCCGCTCGGGGGCGGGGCCACGGCTCTCCAGGAAATGCTGGGTCAGGGTATCGAGGGCCAGGTTGGCTGCCAGTTCACCGGCCGCGTGTCCCCCCATGCCGTCGGCGACCGCGTACAGTCCGCCCTGCGGCAGATCGAGCGCCACTGCCGCGTCCTGGTTCACGCCTCCGACCCGCTGACGCCCCACGTCCGTGAGCACACCGGACGACATCAGAGGCGCTGGCGGGGGCCGCATCGGCCTCACTATAGGTCAGCGCCGCTGTTGCACACGAATCAAACTTAACACTCACCCGTTCCGGTAGGCCGGACTCCGCGCCGTGTCACGCTGCCGCCGAGCAGACGATCAGGAGACGGCCCACCGGCTGGCCGATCGGGCTCAGGCCGGCGCACCCGGTACCTGACGGCGCAACCACAGCACCAGCGCCTCGGCCGAGGCCGGATTGGTCGCCAGGGGGATGTCGTGCACGTCGCACAGCCGCACCAGCGCGGAGACGTCGGGTTCGTGCGGCTGCGCCGTCAGCGGATCCCGGAAGAAGAACACCGCCAGCACCCGTTCCTCGGCCAGCCGCGCGCCGATCTGCTGGTCGCCGCCCAGCGGTCCAGATAGCACGCGCTCGACCGTCAGCCCCGTCTGCTTTTGCAGGATGCCCCCGGTCGTGCCAGTTGCCACCAGGGGAAAATGTGCCAGCAGGTCACGGTGCGCCAGGGCGAACAGGGCCAGCTCCAGCTTCTTCTTGTCGTGGGCGATCAGGGCCACCTGGCGCGGCGCGGCGGAGGTCATGATCCCGATTGTGGCACAGCCTGGCCCGGACCAGCCGGAATCTGTCTGGGACGCACGAATCTGGTCTATCGCCCGAGTGAACCGGTGTCCTCTGTTCAAGCGGAAGACGGGTGAGCAGCATCCCAGGCCAGAAAGGAGCCACAGCCCCTGCCGGACAGAACGCCGGCAAGGACTGTGGCCGCCTCTGTGACGCTCAGCTCAGTTCGGACTCGAATTCTTCGCCGTCTTCGAGCAGCAGTTCCATCCAGCGCACCAGGGCCGCGCGGGTGTAGCCGCCGCGCAGGATCATGCTGCTGTCGAGGTGGTAGGTCTCCTCGTACACGTAGGCCTGGGTGTAGTACCCGCTGTTCCACTCGTTGAGGAAGTCCAGGTCCGGCTCGTCACTGGCGTCCCAGGTCAGGCCGGCCGACACCCGGTCGCAGACCTGCGCGCGGCACTCGCTGAGCCAGACGTCCACGTTCTGACCCGAAGACGTCACCACGGCCAGCGACGGGTCCTCGTCGGGCTGCACGGGGTTGACGGTCACGCGGTAGCCCGCCGTCCGCAGCGCCGCCGCGACCGAGGCCGGGGTCGCCGGTTGCACCTGAGCGCCGCCCACCACCGGAGCCGCTCCGCCTGCCTGCGCTGCCGAGAAGGTCAGAGCCGCCACCAACGCCACCGTACCAGTCCACATTTTTTTCATACTTCACAGTACGTCATCCCACACCCTGGCCTCACCTCATTCACGGCTTATCCCCTATTTCATGTTTTTCATCTTTTATAGATGACATGATGAGGAATGACCACGCCCCGCGACCTGGCCCTGGCTTCTCCCCCGCCCGCGCGCCGGCGGCGCACCTTCGGGGTGTATATCGGGCGCTTCGAGCCGCCGCACCAGGCGCACCTGCTCGTGATGGTCGAAGCCCTGCGCAGCGTGCAGAAACTGATCGTGGTGATCGGCTCGGCGCGGGCGGCGCGCAACACCAAGAATCCCTTCACGGCCGAGGAGCGCCAGGAGCTGATTCTGGCGATGCTGCGCGGGGCGGGCGTGGCCCGCAGCCGGGTGCTGTTCGTGCATGTCCGCGACTACTTCTATAACGAGAGCCTGTGGCTCAGCGAGGTGCAGCGCGGCGTGGCCGAGTACACACGCGGCAGCAGCGACGTGGCCCTGATCGGGCACCTGAAAGACGAGAGCAGCTACTACCTGCGCTCCTTCCCGGCCTGGGAGTTCATTCCGACGCATGTGGTCAGCTCACTGAACGCCACCGACGTGCGCCGCGCCTACTTCGAGGACCGCCTGGAAGACGTGCGCGGCATGGTCCCCCCGGCCGTCCACACCTTTCTGGAGACCTTCCGGCAGGGAAGCGACTACGCCGAACTGCGCGCCGAGTACGACTATCTGCGCGAGTACCGCGCCGCCTGGGCCACGGCGCCCTACCCGCCGGTCTTCGTGACGGCCGACGCCGTGATCACCCGCAGTGGGCACGTCCTGGTGGTGCGGCGCGCCGGGCGGCCCGGACGCGGGCGCCTCGCCATGCCGGGGGGCTTTCTGGAAGCGCACGAGACCCTGCTGGCCTGCTGCGTGCGCGAGGCCCACGAGGAGACCGGCCTGAACGAGGCGGTCAACCTCGCTGGACACCTGCGCGCCCAGGCGGTCTTCGACTACCCGGACCGCAGCCTGCGCGGGCGCACGGTCACGCACGCCTTCCACTTCGACCTCGGCATCGGGCAACTGCCCACCCTGCGCGCGGCCTCCGACGCCGCCGACGCCTTCTGGATGCCGCTCTCGGACGCATTGGCCAGCCCCGACCTATTTTTCGAGGACCACCACGCCATCATCGAGAACTTCCTGATGCGCGGCTGAGCCCTGCTCCCGGGCCTACTTGCCCGCGCCGCCCACGCCCACGCCGAGAGGGAGGCCGCTGGCCGACACGCCGGTCATCAGGGCCGTGCGGATGCCGGTGGCGATGCCCAGGGCCACGCGGTCGAGGTAGTTGTTGTCGCGCAGGTTCAGGCCGTCGACCGGGTGACTGGCGTACCCGATCTCGACGAGGGCCGCCGGCACGCGGCTGTTGCGCAGCACCGCCAGCGAGCGGTTGTTGCGCAGGCCCTGGTTGAAAGCACCAGTCTCCGCGACCACCTCCTGCTGCAGCGTCTGGGCCAGCGCCGCCGAGAGGGGATGATTGGCGTTCCACCACGTCTCGACGCCGTAGCCGCGCAGCACCGAGGCCACCGGCATGGCGTTGACGTGGATGCTGACGTACATCTGGGTGCCGGGGGTGCCCATCGCCGCGCGCATATTGAGGTCGGTGTTCTTATCACGGCTCAGTTCGCGGTCGGAGTCGCGGGTCATGACCGCGTCCACTCCGGCGGCGCGCAGCAGGTCCCGCACGCGCAGGCCCACGTCCAGCGTGACCTGCTTCTCGACCACGCTGCCCACCGCGCCGGGGTCCACGCCGCCGTGACCAGGGTCCAGGATGACGCGCGGGCGCACGAAGCTGGCGCTCAGGGCCAGGATCGCCGTGCCGCGCGTCACCGACATGGGCGGCACGGCCGCGAGGAGTTTCTCGCGGGGGCTCAGCGGGGTCAGGTCGGCCAGCGCCGGCGAGAAGTCGATGGCGAGGCGCGAGCGGTCGCCGCTGCTGGGGGCGAGCAGTTGCGCGCGCCAGCCGCTGCGGGGCGTGGTGGGCGTGCCGGTCACGAAAATGACGTTCAGGCCCGCCGCGCTGGGCTCGTAGCGCCATGAGCGCACCTCGGGCGAGACGTTCTGGGCCGTCTGGGCGATGGCCCCCGAGCTCGCCCCAGCGATCTCGACGCGCAGGCCCACGCCGCCCGGCACGATGCGGTAGCTCGACCCCGGTGGCAGGTCCAGAACCATACGGGTCAGGCCCGGATTCTTGCCCACCCGCGGCGCGCCCAGCGACACACCGGGCTGCAGGGTGCCGGGCACCCGGCCAGCCAGGGCACTGGGCTTGTCGGCCTCGGCGCCGGGCAGGGCAGGTGCGGGCGGCAGCGCCGGGGCCACCACCACGCTGTCACCGGGCGGCAGACCAGCGGCCGTGCCGGCAGTGGTGGGGGCGTCATTGGCGTCGTCGGCTCGGGTGGCCTGCACCGCCGCCTGGGCCTGGGCCAGCGGCGTGTTCAGGGCGGCCTGCGCGGCGGCCGAGGTGGCGGGCGGCCCGCTCAGTACCGCGCCCCTGACAGTCGGGCCAGCGCCGCCGGCCAGCGTCGCGCCGAACTCCAGGATCAGGACCCGGGTGCCGCCCGCGATGGTCGCCTCGCTGGCCCGCCAGCCGTCGGTCGGCGAGAGCGGAAACGGCGTGACGAGCGTGACCTGTCCGCCGCCGGCGCGGTACTCGGTCACGCTGGGCCCCAGGCGCGCTGCGACGGCCGGCAGCACCCGCGCGCCCGTCACGTCCAGCCGCAGTCCCCCGAACGTCGGGGCGAGCGTATAGGTCACGCCGCTCGGCAGGTCGAAAACCACCCGGGTCGTGTTGCCGTCGTTGCTGCTGCGCGGCGTCCCGAAGGCCACGTTCTGTACCCCGGTCAGGGTCAAGGGGGCCGGCGCAGCGGCCGTCGCCCCACCCGGTACGGCCGTTCCGGCGGGTAACGTGCCGGGCCGCAGCGAAGGCGCCGCCTGTACCGGTACGCCGCGCTGAAAGGGGTCGGATTGAGCCGCTGCCCATGACCCAAGCAGCAACGCCGATGAGAGCAGGATGGCAGACGGCTTCATTTCCATCCATCTTGACGGCTGAGCCGTGAGAATTTGGTACGCCCGCTCATGATCGGGGGGTGATGCACAGTTGAGCGCCCGGCCTCCAGCTCCGCTGTGCGGCGGGGTCTAGAAGGAAGAAGCCACTCGGTTGACTCGGGACACGCGCTGGGATCAACTGAAGCTCTATGAGCCTCGACCGGACCCTGGGCATGACCCTGCTGGAGACCTCACCGGAGCGCACCCGCGTCGCCCTGACCGTCGGCGAGGACGGACTAAACATGCACGGCAGCGCCCACGGCGGCCTGATCTTCAGTCTCGCCGATCAGGCCTTCGCAGTCATCAGCAATCTGGGCGCGCAGGCAGTGGCCGCCGAGACGCATCTGAGCTTTTTCCGTGCGGCGCAACCTGGCGACCGTCTGGTTGCCGTCGCCACTCCCGAGCGCGTGGGCCGCACGCTGGCCACCTACCGCGTCGAGGTCCGCCGGGTCAAGGTGGAGGAAGAAGCGGGCGAACTCGTCGCCCTGTTCCTGGGCACCGTCTCGCGGCGAGACGCTCAGCCCTCTTCGAGCGGGTAGGTCCGCGCGGCGCGCAGAGCCAGCCAGATCAGGTGACAGTAGAACGCGGAGACCCCGGCGACCACCAGCCAGCCTGGGAAATTACCGATGTCGGCGAGGGCCAGCGCCTCCGGAAATTCCAGAATCCAGCCCTTGGGCTGCGCGAGGTCGAGCTTGGCGAACCACGCGAGCAGCACCGCCGCGTAGATCCACAGGTAGTTGCGGTTCAGTCGCCAGCCCAGCGCGTCAGCGCGGCTCATGGGGCTGCGCGGCTTGGCGAGCTCGGCCAGCAGAAGTTGGTGCCAGCCGGGGTCCACCCGGTCCCCGAGCATCGCCGGATAAAAGAAGCGCTCCATGATCCGCACGCGGTGATGCGCGATCTCGAAGGTCCGGAAGCGCCGAGCTTCGAGCCGCAGAAAGAAATAGTTCATGAACATGGCGAACAAAAAGGTGGCGTGGCTGTTGTTGACGTCGCCCAACGCGAAACTCGCCAGACCCGCCGTGGTCACGACCGACCAGTTGGTGGTCATGTCCAGGCGCTGGCGGTAGGCGGTCATCTTGCCGACCTCGGCGCGGTAGAGGTGAATCAGGGCATTGGCCTGGTTGCCGCTGTAGCTGACCTCCGTCAGCCCCCCTTCCCGCACCGCTCCTGGTCCCCCGCCGGCTCCCGGCATCAGCCCCGTTCCCCTTCCCCTTGCATGGTCCCAGCGTAGCGCGCCGCTGTGCGGCTGGGGCCAGGGCTCAGCGCGTGACGTCGAAGCGCAGCAGTGTGGAGACACCCGGATTCAGGGTCCTGAGCCGCGTCAGGACCGACGTTTCGAGCAGGCCCCGCCCCTGACCCGCCGGCAGAACCGTCGCAAACGCCGCCTGCGCGCTGGCATAGGCGCTGATGCCGTCCAGATTCAGTGGTGCGGGCGCGGCGAACAAAAGGGCAGTGTGAGTGCCCAGCGGTTCGCCGGCCTTCAGCTCAAATCCGGCCCCAGTGCCGGGAAACTGCTGCGGCGCGCCGGGTGTCAGGGTCAGAGGGCTGGTGCTCAGGCGGTTGGGCATCAGTTGCTGTACTCCGCCGTCCGGATTCTCGACAAACAGGGCCACATTCCAGGGCGCTGGGGTTCCCGAGAGGGTCAACAAGAAGGTCAGGGATTCTCCGGCCCGCACCGGACTGGGGCTCAGCCCCAGCTCGACGCGCGGCTTGCCGGCGACAGGCACGGGATCATTTCCGCAGGCCGTCAGGCCCACACCGAGGGCCAGGACGGCCCAGGACAACATACGCATGGCCTGACCCTAGCGCAGCGGTCCTGGCCGCGCCGCCGCAGATGCGGCCAACAGAAAACCCCCGCCACGGGGACGGGGGTCTGGAACGCACCGAAAGTTACTTCTGCGCGTGCACCACAAGCTTCATGGGGATGGTGACTTCGGGGTGGGCGCGGTACGCGATGTCGTACTCGCCGATTTCCTTGACGGTCTTCGGCATGTCGATCTTGCGGCGGTCCACGTCGAAGCCCAGCTTGTCCAGGGCGCCGGCCACGTCACCGTGGGTCACGGCGCCGTAGATCTTGCCTTCACCGGCGCGCACGCTCAGCTCGACAGCCACACCGTTCAGGCGGCTGGCGAGGTCTTCGGCGACAGCTTTCTGCTGCGCCTGCTGCTTGACACGGCTGCGGATCTGCGCTTCGAGGGTCTTCATGTTGCTGGTGGTCGCCGGGGCAACGATGCCCTGGGGAATCAGCCAGTTGCGGGCGTAGCCGGTCTTGACGTTCACGACGTCGCCGGTCTTCCCGAGCTTCCCGGGTTCAAGAAGGATCACTTGCATGTCAAGACTCCTTACTTGCGGACCAGTTTCTCGGTGTAGGGCAGCAGGGCCAGCTGGCGGGCGATCTTGATCGTCTGCGCAATGCGGCGCTGGTGCTTGGCCGAGAGGCCGGTGCGGCGGCGGGGGAGGATCTTGCCGGTGTCGGAGACAAAACGGCGAAGCATCTTCACGTCTTTGTAGTCGGTGATTTCCAGTTCTCCGATGGAGAAAGGATCGACCTTCGGCTTGCGGGGCCGCTTGGGTCCCTTGCCGCGCGGTTTGCGCTCGGCATTGCTGTTCTGGGTCATGGTGGGGGTCCTCGGCGCAAGTTGCGCCTATGGAGTGCGCGCTAGGCGGCGCTGGCCGTTCCCGGCGCACTCCGGAACCTGCTCAAAAGGGCAGGTCTTCTTCCTCGGGGGGGAAGTCGTCGAGACCTTGATCAATATCTAGGCCGCCCGAACGGTTCCCCTGCGTCGCCGCCCGGCTCGGCTGGCCGTAGCCGCCGCTCTGGGGGCGCGCCGCACTGCTCGCGGTCTGCGGGCGAGGTCCGGCGGGGGTGGCTGCGGCGTACCCAGAATTGGGTGTGCCCGCGCCTCGGGACAGGCTTTCGACTCGCGTCGCCTCTACTTTGGTGCTGTTCCGCTTGTTGCCGTCACGGTCGGTCCAGGCCTCGTTCACGAGTCGGCCCTGTACGAGGACGGGATCGCCCTTTTTCAGGTCCTTCATGCGTTCGGCAAGGTCTCGCCACAGCGTAATGTCGATCCAGTGGGTCTTTTCCTGCTTCTGCCCCTGACGGTCGTTCCAGGTCTCGTTCACGGCCAGGCCGAGTCCGAGCACCGCGTCTCCGGCGGGGGTGTAACGCAGTTCGGGGTCACGCGTAACGTTCCCGATCATCACCACTTCGTTCATTCCGCTGCCCATACGTACGCCGCCTCCAGCGTCCTGCACGAGTTCCGGGGTGTATCCCAGTTGCTCCATGCGCAGGGCCTTGACGCGTACCATGCTGCGTTTGCCGCCTTCGGGCGCTTCCCACTGGCTGTACTCCAGGTTGCCCTCGACCATCACGGCGTCGCCGCCCTTCAGGTTGCGTTCGGCCTGCCACTCGGCGGGTTTGCCGAGAATACTGACCCGGTGGTACCAGGGAAGCTTGCGCTCTTTGCCATCGTTCCCGATGATGTGGTCTTCTCCAGCGACGGTGGCCTCGAAAACGGCCGTGCCGGTGGGGGTGTACCGCAGTTCGGGGTCGCGGGCGAGTGCGCCGATCAGATAGACGTGGTTCATGCCTCGGGCCATGACAGATACTCCTTGCTTGCTGGCGAAAGTACTTGGTTGCTGTTTAGCTGGCGGTGCCCTTGCGGGGTCTACAGATCATAACAAGCCGGCCAATTTATGTCAATGACGTAAATCAGGCCTTCTTGGTCTTCCACTCCGGGCGGTCTTTGACCACCAGGACGCGGCGGACGTTGTCGCGCAGGCGCAGGTTGGTCGCGATTTCCTTTTCAGGGTTGCCGCCACTCTTGATGGTGTACATCAGGTAGTAGCCCTCGCGGTCCTTGCCCACCTGGTAGGCCAGGCGGCGGTTGCCGAGGTCGTCGAGGTTGCTCACCTCGCCGCCGGCGTTACGCACGGCGCCTTCGATGTAGTCCTTCTCGATTTGCACCTGCTCGGCGCTGATGTTCGGGTTCAGGATCAGGTTCAGGTCGTACTGGTTCATGATTCACCTCGCTTCCGCGCCGCGTCCATGTGTCCAATCGGAGACAGGCGGCAGGCTCAGGCCTCGCCGGGGCAGCGCAATTGACAATCTTAGCAGAAGGCCGCGCCGGCTGCCAGAGGTGCCCGGCGCGGCCGCGTTCCAGGTCCGGCGGTGCGGGACCGCTCCGCTCAGGCGCGGTGCTCGGAAACGGGCCGGAGCTGGTTTTTCCAGTCGAAGGGCCAGGAGATCTCCGCCGTGGTCTGCCCCGGCTCGGCCGAGCCGTCCAGGGGATAGTAGAACTCGCGCGGGTAGGTAGCCGGGTCGCCGTTGGCCTCGGCGTAGGCGCGCGTCAGGCGGCTGGCCTCGGCGGCGACCTGGGGATTGACCTGATCGGCGCGCAGGGTCAGGTAGGCCTCGGTGCGCGCGGGGGCCACATACAGGTTCAAGTCGTGGGGACGCTCCTGGCCGTCGCCCTCGCCGAAGGTCAGTTCGCCGCTGTAGGGCACGCAGACCTCGACCGGTCCGCGGTTCCCGCTGCCGACAGGGCCGTGGTACACGACCATGCACGGCCCCACCACCCGCCCACCGTGGGCGCGGATCAGGGCGGCTAGCGTACCGGCCGCCTCGGCCACGAAGGCGGTGACGTCGTCGAGGTCCACGCGATTGGCCACGGTAGCGAGCTGCTGGGGCGCCACCGTGCGGTGTGTCACGTCGGCAAAAACAGGCAGGGAAGCAGGATCGGACATGGCCCTGATGCTACCGGCTCGGGAAGTGTCAGGGCCGGCTGCCCTGAAGTCCAGACGACCTCAACTGACCCACTTGACACCTCTGCGGGCGGAGCGCACACTGCAGTCAATCGCAATGTAATCGTTTACAGGATCTTTGCTTCGTCTGGGAGCACAGGTCATGGCTATGACGCCTTCTTTTCAGGGAGATCGTTTGCATGACGCGCATTCAGGATGTCGCTCAGCTGGCCCAGGTCTCGACCGCCACCGCCTCGCGGGCCCTCAGCCGCCCGCAGCAGGTGGCGGCCGAGACCCGTGAGCGGGTGCTGGAGGCCGCGCGTCAACTGGGCTACCAGCCCAACGTGCTGGCCCGCAGTCTGCGCCAGGGCGAGACGCGCACCCTGGGCCTCATCGTGGCCGACATCCTGAACCCCTTTCACGCGCTGCTCGCCAAGGGCGTGCAGGACACGGCCGAGCGCCACGGCTACAGCGCCTTTCTGTTCAATAGCGACGAGGACCCCCAGAAGGAACGCCGGGCCCTGGAGACCCTGCGCGGCCAGCAGCCGCAGGGCGTACTGATCGTGCCGACGGCTGGGGCCGGGCGCAACCTCCAGGCGCTGCCGGGGCTGCCGGTCGTGGAACTCGACCGCGTGTCGGGGCGGCCCAACCCGACCGTCACGGTGGATAACCTCGGCGGCGCGGTGGCGGCTACGCGGCACCTGACGGAGCTGGGCCACACCCGCATCGGCATGATCGTGGGCCAGCAGGACATCAGCACAGCGACCGAGCGTCACACCGGGTTTCGCCAGGCGCTGCGCGCGGCGGGCGTGCCGTACGACCCGGCGCTGGTGCGCCCCGGCCACCACCGCGAGGACGACGGCTACCGCGCGGCGCTGGACCTGCTCTCGCTGCCGGTCGCCGAGCGCCCCACCGCCCTGTTCGTGGGCAACAACGAGATGACGGTGGGCGCGGTGCTCGCCGCCCGCGAATTGGGTCTGCGCATTCCCGAGGACCTGTCCATGGTGGGCTTCGACGATTCGCGCTGGGCACAGACGATGTGGCCGCCGCTGACAGTCGTGTCGCAGCCCGCCTACGAACTCGGCGTGCTGGCCTGCGACCACCTCGTCGGGCTGCTCGCGCGCCGGGGAGGCGTGCCCTCGGCCTCGCTGCCCCTGCCCGCGACCGGCCCACCTGCCCCGGCGCCCGCCCGGCTGCAACTGCCCACGCAGCTCATCGTGCGCCGCTCGACTGCGCCGCCCCCGGCTGCCCCCCCTCCCAGCGCGCCCCCAGCGGCTCACCCCGCGTAAACGACTGCCACCGGCCCCCGCCCCCATTTCCAGGAGTCCCGCCATGCAGAAAAACAAAGTGTTCGCCGTCAGCGCCGCCCTCGCCACCGCACTCACCCTGGCGGCCACCACCGCGCACGCCGCCCTGGCCCAGAGCCAGCCGATCATCGGGCTGATCACCAAGACGGACACCAACCCCTTCTTCGTGAAGATGAAAGAGGGCGCGCAGGCCGAGGCCACCCGCCTGGGGGCCAAGCTGCTGAGCGGCGCGGGCAAGGCCGACGGCGACAACGCCGGGCAGGTCACGGCCATCGAGAACATGGTGGCGGCCGGGGCCAAGGCCATCCTGATCACGCCCAGCGACTCGAAGGCCATCGTGCCGGCCATCGCCAAGGCGCGCGCGGCCGGGGTCATGGTCATCGCGCTGGACAGCCCCACCGAACCCGCGAGCGCCGTGGACGGCCTGTTCGCCACCAACAACTACCAGGCGGGCGTCCTCATCGGGCAGTGGGCCAAGAAGATGATGGGCGGCAAGAAGGCCGTCATCGCCACCATTGACCTGTTCCCGGGCCAGCCGGTGGGCATCGCGCGCCACAACGGCTTCCTGGCGGGCTACGGCACGGCCGGCATCACGAGCGCCACCACCTCGCAGGTCGGCACGGGCGTGGCCTGCGCGCAGGACTCCTTCGGGGACCAGGCCAAGGGCCAGACCGCGATGGAAAACTGCCTCCAGAAGAACCCCGACATCAACCTCGTGTACACCATCAACGAACCGGCAGCCGCCGGAGCGTATCAGGCCCTCAAGGCCGCCGGCAAGGAAAAGAGCGTGCTGATCGTGTCGGTGGACGGCGGCTGCGCGGGCGTGCGCAACGTCGAGGCGGGCGTGATCGGCGCGACCAGCCAGCAGTACCCCCTGAAGATGGCCGCCATGGGCGTCGCGGCGGGCGTGAACTACGCCAAGACCGGCAAGAAGGTCAGCGGCTACACCGACACGGGCGTAAACCTGATCACCAACAAGGCCCAGGGGGGCGTCAAGAGCCAGACCGGCAAGTACGGCCTCGCCAACTGCTGGGGCAAGTAAGTCCCTGAACTGAGCCGCGCGGCCGACGGCGATGTTCCTGCCGTCGGCCCGCCCTTTCTCCCCCGGAGGACCTCCCCATGACCCAGACGCCCACGGCCCCGGCCTCCACGCGGCGCGGCCCCCAGCTGCCCAGCCTGACCACGCTGGGGCCGCTGATCGCGCTGCTGCTGGCGTGTATCTTCTTCGCCACGCAGTCCGACCGCTTCCTGACCAGCCAGACGCTGGCCCTCGTCCTCAAGCAGATTTCCTACGTGGGCGTGCTCGCCATCGGGCAGACCCTGGTCATCCTGACCGCCGGCATCGACCTGAGCTGCGGCGTCATCATGGCGCTCGGGGGCATGGTCATCACCAAGCTGGCCGCCGAACAGGGCGTGCCGCCCGCCCTTGCCATCATCGTCGGGCTGGCGATCACGGCCGCGCTCGGGGCGGTCAACGGGCTGCTCATCTCGCGGCTGCGGCTGCCGCCCTTCATCGCCACGCTGGGCATGTACGGCATCGTGTTCGCGGCCACGCAGATCTACTCGAACGCGCAGACCGTCTCCAACCTGCCCCCCGCGCTGAACTTCCTGGGGTCGGGCTTCAACATCGGTAACGCGAACTTCTCGTACGGCTCGGTCCTGATGATCCTGCTGTTCGGGATCGCCTGGTTCTTCCTGACGCAGACCGCACCGGGCCGCCACGTCTATGCCCTGGGCAACAACCCCGAGGCCGCGCGCCTGACCGGCATCCTGACCACTCGGGTGCTCATTGGCGTGTACGCCTCGGCGGGGCTGCTGTACGGGATCGCGGCCCTGATCCTGGTGGGGCGCGTGGGCGCGGGTGACCCCAACGCGGGCCAGACCGAGAACCTGGAGAGCATCACCGCGGCCGTACTGGGGGGCACCAGCCTCTTCGGGGGGCGCGGCAACGTGCTGGGCACCCTGCTGGGCGCGCTTATCGTGGGCGTGTTCCGCGTGGGCCTGACCCTGGCGGGCGTGAACAGCGTCTATCAGGTCCTCGTGACCGGCATCCTGATCATTCTCGCGGTCGCCACCGACCAGCTTTCGCGGAGGAAGGCATGACCGCAGCTCCCCACCTGACGCCCATGCCGGCCGCCCCGGCCCGCCCCCTGGTCATGGAGGCGCGCGGCCTGATCAAGCGCTACGGGCACGTGACCGCCATCAACGGCGCCGACTTCGAGCTGCGTCCCGGCGAAATTGTGGCCGTGATCGGCGACAACGGCGCGGGCAAGAGCAGCCTCATCAAGGCGCTTTCGGGCGCGGTCGTGCCGGACGAGGGCCAGATCTTCCTCGACGGGCAGCCCATCTCGCTGCGCAGTCCCATCGAGGCGCGCAAGCACGGCATCGAGACGGTGTACCAGGACCTCGCGGTGGCACCGGCCATGACCATCGCCGAGAACCTGTTCATGGGCCGCGAACTCCTCAAGCCGGGGCCACTGGCGCGCACCTTCCGGATCCTGGACAAGAAACGGATGCTCGAGGAAGCCGTGCGCTACATGCAGGACCTGCAGTTCGCCATCAAGAGCATGAGCCAGCCGGTCGAGACCCTCTCGGGCGGGCAGCGCCAGGGGGTCGCGGTGGCGCGCAGCGCGGCCTTCGCGCGGCATGTGGTCATTATGGACGAGCCGACAGCGGCGCTGGGCGTGCGCGAGAGCAACATGGTCCTCGACCTCATCCGCAAGGTGCGCGACAAGGGGCTGCCGGTCATCCTGATCTCGCACAACATGCCGCACGTCTTCGAGATCGCCGACCGCGTGCACGTGCACCGCATGGGCCGCCGGGCCGCGCTGCTCGACCCCAGACGCATCAGCATGGCCGACACGGTCTCGGTGATGACCGGGGCCATCAAGCCTGAAGAGCTCAGCGCGGATGTCCTCGCGCACTAGGCCGGGACCCGGGGGAGCGGCCGGCGCGGGGGGCTCGGCCGCTCCCCTCGTGCTGGCCCTGGACCTCGGCACCGGCAGCGTCAAGGCCGGGCTGGTCGGTCCGGATGGCGACCTCGTGGCCCAGGCGGCCCGGCCCTATGCGGTGCTGGCCCCGCAGCCCGGCTGGTCCGAGAGCGACCCGCACGACTGGTGGGCGGGCGTGGTGGCCGCGACCCGCAAAGTGCTGGCCGGCGTGGACCCGGCGCGTGTACAGGCCATCGGCCTGAGCGGCCAGATGCACGGCGTGGTGCTCGTGGACGCGGGGGAGCAGGCACTGGGCCGCGCGGTGCTGTGGTCGGACACCCGTTCGGCGGGCCACCTGGACCCTTACCGCGCCGTGGACCCCGGACGGCTGCGCAACCCTCCGGTCACGGGCTTTGCCGGGCCGACGCTGCTGTGGCTGCGAGGGCACGAGCCGGAGCGCTACGCGGCCGCGCGCTGGGCCCTGCAACCCAAGGACTGGCTGCGCCTGCACCTGACCGGCGAGGCGGCGAGCGATCCCTCGGACGCCTCGGGCACGCTGCTCTACGACTTCGCGGCCGACGACTGGGACAGCGAACTGCTCGGGATACTGGGCCTGCGCCCCGACCTGCTGCCGCCCCTATGGCCCTCCGGCAGCGTGGGGGGAACGCTGCGCCTGGGCCGCGCCGCCGACCTGGGGCTGCCGGTCGGGCTTCCGGTCGCGGTCGGGGCCGCCGACACCGCCGCCGCGCTGCTCGGCTCGGGGCTGCGGCCCGGCGAGGCGCAGCTGACGGTGGGTACAGGGGCACAGGTGCTGCGGGCCTCGGGGACGCTGCCCCCGGCGCGGCCCGGCCTGAACGTCTTTTGCGACGCGCAGGGCGGCTTCTACACCCTGGGCGCCGTGCAGAACGCGGGCAACGTGCTGGAGTGGGCCCGGCGCACCCTGCGGCTGTCTTGGCCTGAGATGTACGCGGCGGCGCAGGAAGTTGAGCAGTTGCCCTCTCCCCTGTTCCTGCCTTACCTGAGCGGCGACCGCACCCCCCACCTCGACCCACACGCCCGCGCGGGCTGGCTGCGGCTGGACGCCTCGCACGACCACCGCCACCTCGCCTACGCGGCCTTCGAGGGGGTCGCCCTCTCAGTGGCGCAGGCGACGGCCGCGCTGGAGCTGTCGGCTGACCTGTCCCTGCGGCTGGCAGGCGGCGGCAGCGTCGACCCCTGGTGGCGGCAACTGTTGGCCGACGCCCTGGGCCGCCCCCTGCACATCAGCGACGTCCCCGGGGCGTCCCTGCTCGGCGCGGCGGCCCTGGCGTGGCAGGCCATCGGCGAGCCGTGGACCCCGGAGGGCCCGGACATCACAGGCGTGGTGCAGCCTGGGCCGGGCAGGATTTCGGCCGCGCGGCACGCCGAGTTCGCGGCGGCGTATAGAGCAGTGCGGGGCGAGCAGTAAGACAGCCCATCCCGCACACGGAAAAAGGCGGCCAGGGTATCCCGGCCGCCTCCTCACTCACGCGCTTTACAGCTCCAGCAGCATCCGCGCCGGGTCTTCGAGCAGGTTCTTGATCATCACGAGGAACTGCACCGCTTCCTTGCCGTCGATGATGCGGTGGTCGTAGCTCAGGGCGAGGTACATCATCGGAGCGATCACGACCTGACCCTTCTGGGCGATGGGACGCTCGATGATGTTGTGCATGCCCAGGATGGCGCTCTGGGGCGAGTTGATGATGGGGGTGCTCATCATCGAGCCGAAGGTGCCGCCGTTGGTGATGCTGAAGGTGCCGCCCGACATGTCCTCGAGCGTGAGCTTGCCGCTCTTGGCCTTCTGGGCGTAGCCGGCGATGCCCTTCTCGATGGCCGCGAGGCTGAGCTGCTCGGTATCGCGCAGGATCGGCACGACCAGGCCGCGCTCACTGGCGACCGCGATGCCGATGTCGTAGTAGCCGTGGTAGATGACGTCCTTGCCGTCCACGCTCGCGTTGACGACCGGGAAGGCCTTGAGGGCCTCGGTGGCCGCGCGCACGAACAGGCTCATGAAGCCGAGCTTGACGCCGTGCTTGGCGACGAACTGGTCCTGATACTTCTTTCGCAGGTCCATCGCGGGCTGCATGTTCACCTCGTTGAAGGTGGTCAGCAGGGCGGCGGTGTTCTGCACGTCCTTGAGGCGCTCGGCGATGCGCTGGCGAATGCGCGTCATGGGCACGCGCTCCTCGGGACGCGCGCCCTGGGGCAGCGGCGCGGGCGCGGCGGCCTGGGCAGATGGGGCCGGGGCCGCCTGCATCCCAGCGGGCTTGGCGGCGTCCTGCGGTCCCTGGTAGGTCAGGCCGCCCTGAGCCGCCACCACCGCGTCGGCCTTGGTGATGTTGCCCTTGGGACCGGTCGCCGGAATCTGGGCGGGGTCGAGGTTCTGCTCGGCCACGATCTTGCGCACGGCGGGCGAGAGGTCGTCGCGGCGCGTGGCCTCATTGCCCGCCGATCCGTTGCCGGCGGCCTGAGCCGGGGCCTCGCCCGCGACGGGACCAGCAGCCGGGTCGGCGCTGGCCGCCGGGGCCGGGGCGCTGCCTGCCTCGCCCACCGTCCCCAGCACTTCCTCGCTGAGTACCGTGTCGCCTTCCTGCTTGGCGACGCTGACCAGGACGCCGTCTTGCTGGGCGGTGACTTCCAGCACAACCTTGTCGGTCTCGATTTCGGCCAGCACTTCGCCGCGCGTCACGGCTTCACCGGGCTTCTTGTGCCAGGTCAGCAGGGTGCCTTCGCTGACCGACTCGGAAAAAACAGGAACCTTGATGTCCGCCATATCTCTCAGAGTCTACCCTTATGCGGGCTGTGACTGGCGCAGGAACGTTCTGCACCGTGCACGCAACGCACCAAAAAGGGGGCCAAAAGTAGGGGAGGCGGCCCGCTCAGGCCACCTCCCCTTCTGATGTGCCCCGACTCAGGCCTGCGCGCTCGCCTCGGGCTCCAGTTCGACCTGGGCCTCAAAATCGCCCTTGGTGACCTTCTCACCCAGCGCCGCAGCAATGACGGCCGCCTGTTCGCGGGCGTGCACGCTGGCGTAGCCAGCCGCCGTACTCGCGCTGCGGGCGCGGCTGGCGTGCGTGAGGGTCTGACCGTCCGCCAGCACCTTCTCCAGGTCTTCCCAGATCATCAGCCACGCCCCCTGGTTCTCAGGTTCTTCCTGCGCCCAGACGACCTGCGCGCCGGGGTGCCGGGCCAGTTCGGCGCTCAGGGCCTCGGCCGGGAAGGGGTAGAGTTGCTCCAGGCGCACAAGGGCCGTGCCCGCGTAGCCTTCTTGGTCAGCTCCGCGCGCCTCGCTGAGTTCCCAGTGGAGCTTGCCACTGCTGATGACCACGCGGCGCGCGCCCTGCACTGCCGGGTCGCCGATGACTTCGTGGAAGCGGCCCTCGGCGAGTTCGGAGAGCGGGCTCATGGCGAGCTTGTTGCGCAGCAGGCTCTTGGGCGTCATCACGATGAGGGGCTTGCGGTAGGGGCGCAACACCTGACGACGCAGCAGGTGGAAGATCTGCGCGGCGCTGCTGGGCACCACGACCTGCATGTTCTTCTGGGCGCACAGCTGCAGGTAGCGCTCCAGACGGGCGCTGGAGTGCTCGGGACCCGCGCCCTCGTAGCCGTGCGGCAGCAGAAGCGTGAGGCCGCTGAGGCGCTGCCACTTGCTCTCGCCCGCCGAGATGAACTGGTCGATGACCGCCTGCGCGCCGTTGGCGAAGTCGCCGAACTGGCCTTCCCAGGCGATCAGGGCCTTGGGTTCCGAGGTCGAGTAGCCGTACTCGAAGGCCATGACCGCCTCTTCCGAGAGGGTCGAGTCCACGACCTCCACACGGCCCTGATCCGGCGAGAGGTGCGCGAGCGCCATGTACTCCTCGTTCATGGGGTCTTCGGCGTTCTGGTTGTGCAGGACGGCGTGGCGGTGCACGAAGGTGCCGCGCCCCGAGTCCTGGCCGACCAGCCGCACGCCGTACCCCTCTTCGAGCAGCGAGGCGTAGGCCAGCATCTCGCCCATGCCCCAGTCGAGCGGCTGCTCGCCCCGGCTCATGGCGGCGCGCGGGGTCATGACGGTACGCTCAATGGTGCGGTGCACTTTGAAGCCGTCGGGCACGCTGGCGAGCTTCTGGCCCAGTTCGTTGAGCTTCTCCAGCGGCACAGCCGTTTCCACGCCGTCCTGCCAGCGGGTCGCGTAGCCCGACCAGTCGGCGGCGAGCTTGCTCTGTTCGAGGTTCTCGACTTCCTCGACCACCGTTTCGCCGCGGTCGAGCTGGTCACGGAAGCGGGTCACGAGTTCGGCGCCCTCGCCGGCCTTCAGCACGCCCGCCTGTTCCAGTTGCGCGGCGTACAGCGCGCGCGTCCCGGGGTGCGCGTCGATCTCGCGGTACATGATCGGCTGGGTCATGCGCGGCTCGTCACCCTCGTTGTGGCCGTTGCGCCGGAAGCAGATCAGGTCGACGAACACGTCCTTGCCGAATTCCTGGCGGTAGGCCAGCGCGAGGTCGCCGCAGAACGCCACGGCCTCGGGGTCGTCCCCGTTGACGTGCAGCACGGGCGCGTTG
The DNA here is from genome assembly GCF_001424185.1 of Deinococcus sp. Leaf326. NCBI lineage: Bacteria > Thermotogati > Deinococcota > Deinococci > Deinococcales > Deinococcaceae > Deinococcus > Deinococcus sp. Leaf326. The sequence continues at coordinate 447,614 of NZ_LMOM01000065.1, forward strand.
GCGATCTTGGCGACGTCGGTGCAGTAGCGGCTGCTGCGGGTGTCGCGCGGATCGCTGATGGTGAAGCCCACCTGGTTGTTGATCACGATGCGCACCGCGCCCCCGGTGGCAAAGCCCCGCAGGCGCGAGAGGTTGAGCGTCTCCATGACGACGCCCTGGCCCGACACGGCCGCGTCACCGTGCACCGTAATAGGCAGCACCTGCCGGCGCTCGGTGTCGCCCCGGCGGTCCTGGCGGGCGCGCACGCTGCCGTGGACGACCGGCGAGACGATCTCCAGGTGGCTGGGGTTGAAGGCCAGCGCGAGGTGCATCGGCCCGCCGGGCGTACGCACGTCGCTGGAGTAGCCCATGTGGTACTTCACGTCGCCGGCCACGTCGGGGTTGTCGCTGAGCTTCTTTTTGCCGTCGAACTCGTCGAACAGCACGCTGCTGGGCTTGCCAAAGATGTTGACCAGCGTGTTCAGGCGGCCGCGGTGCGCCATCCCGATGACGACTTCCTTGACGCCCACGCGCCCGGCCTGCTGGATCAGGCGGTCCATCAGGGGAATGAAGCTCTCGCCGCCCTCCAGACCGAAGCGCTTGACGCCGGGGTACTTGTTCTTCAGGTAGAGCTCCAGGCCTTCGGCGGCGTTGAGCTTGCTCATGAAGCGGCGGCGCTCGGCCTCGCTGTACTGACCGCGCCCGCGTCCCGGCTCGATCTGGGCCTGGAACCACGCGCGCTCGGTGGCCGGCAGGTAGCTGAACTCGAACCCGATGCTGCCGCAGTAGGTCTGCTGGAGCTGCCCGATCACGTCGCGCAGCGGGCCGCTGTAGCTGCTGTCGTGCACCGTCTCGCCGAGATCGGCCTGCGAGAGGCCGTAGTACTCGGGCGTCAGCTCGGGCACCACCGGCAGCCCGCGCATCTTCAGCGGGTTGGTGTGGGCGCTGATGTGCCCGTACACGCGGTAGGCAGTGATCAGCGCGCCCGCCGCCTGCTGCGCGCCGCTCACACCCTGGGGGGCGGGCGCGGTGGCCCCGCCCCGGCGCGTGGTGCCCAGCTCATAGAATTTCTGCTGCACGGCCGCGTGTCCCCGATCGGCCGCGCCGCCGCGCAGACCGTCGAAATACACGCGCCATTCGGCGTCCACACTGGCCGGATCGGCGAGGTAGCTCTCGTAGAGGCCCTCGATGAAGGCCGCGTTCCCGCCCCACATCATCGTCTGCGACTGCGTCATAACGCCTCAGCATACGCCGCGTGGCTCCGCCGAAGCGTGGGATGAGACAGGGGTACGCAGGGGGTGACGCCCCCGGCCATGAACGCTATGCACGCAACGGACGAAACCCGGCGCGCCCTGGGGAGGCTAAGCCGGGTTCAGAGAGACGCGCGCCCCCGGACCATTTCCGGGGGCGCGGCTTGTCGGGTGGGCGTTACTGGCTCGTCAGGGGCGTCGGCACGTGCAGGGTGTACTGCTGTACCTCGGCGCTGCGCAGGCTGCGGCGGTAGGTCTTGCTGCCGAGCGGCAGGTAGACCTCGTGCTCGGCGCGGCTCCAGCCCTCGCGCAGCGCCCAGACCTGGGTCATGTCGGGCGAGGTCGTCTGGAACGTGACGCGCACGGCGGCGCTCGCGTAAGCCACGCGGTCGTGGGTCATCAGGTCCAGCGTTTCGCCGCTGTCCAGCATGCCGCTGCTGTTCTTGTCCTGCCACATCACCCAGTGCAGCAGCAGGGCCTTGACGCCGCTGGGGCTCAGGCTTGCCGTGACGCCCTGCGGCACCAGCGTTTCGGCGGCCACGGCCTGCTCGGACGCGGCGCGCCACTGCAGGGGGTTGGGGGCCACGCTCGTCTGGCCCGCCGTCACTGGCACCTGATAGACGCTCTCGCCCGAGTCGGTCATCAGGCTCAGGTAGGCGCCGGCGGGCGCGGCGGGAAAACGCACCTCGACCCCGGTGGGCAACGGGGGCAGACCGGGCACCGCAGTGTCAGCCGATCCCTGCCCACAGGCGCTGAGGCCCAGGACCAGCAGGGCGGCGGCCGTCAGGAGGCGCTTCACTGGCGGCCTCCGGCGAGGCCCTGGCTCTTGTAGGGATCACGCGGCTCGCGCAATTTGACGGCGACGGCCTGGTCGGCGGTGAGCACGCTGTTCATGGTCACGAGGTACTCCTGCGGGGTCGCGCTGGGATTCAGGACTTCGCGGCGCACCAGCGACCAGCCGGCCGTGCGGGTGCCGGTCTCGGTGCTGCGCGTGCCGTCGGCGTTCACGTTGACGAAGCTGTACTTGAAGGCCTCGCTGGCGAAGCTGTATAGGTCGTTCGAGGTGTACTTGAGGCTGTCGAGGGTAGGCCCCGTCCCCGCACTGCTGGCCGTATAGGCCACGAACTCGACCTTACAGGTCAGGGCCGTGTCGGGCGTGACACTCACGGCCTGCTTGCCCGAAGCCTCACCGGTCAGGAAGCGCGTCGTGCACTTGGCGTTTTCGCGGGCCTGGCGCAGTACATAGCCGGAGAGGTACATCTGCACGTCCCCGTTCGCCGCACCGCTGTAACTGGCCGGTGTGCTGCCGACCATGACCGGCTTGCCCACGGCACCGCCCTCTTCCAGCGGGTAGTACAGCGCCGCCACCCACAGGTTGTTGCGGTCGACCCCCTCGGGCAGCGAGAAGCGCAACGAGAGGCTGTCGTCACTGGGCGGGCGCTTGCCGGGGCAGGCAGTCAGGAGGCCGGTCAGGGCCACGCAGGCCCCGAGCAGGGGCCAGGAAACGGATCGCGTCTTCATATCTCCATGAGCTTAAAGGGAAGATGAAACTTCCGTTGCCTCATCTGAGGCGGCCTGCTCCGGTGCCAGTCCCGTTCGCAGCAGGGCCACGAAGACCACTATGCCTACACCCGCCAATAAGACCCCGGCGTGACCGGGCACCAGGAATACCAGCGGCGCCGCACCGGCCAGCACTACGGGCGGCCACCACCGGCGCCCCGCAGCGCGCAGAGCCAGGGCGGCTCCCACCACGGCCCCGAGCGGCGCGGCGACGGAGACCGGCAGATAGTTCAGGAGCATGCCGCCCAGCACCGACCCCAGGGTCAGCCCTACCACGGCCAGGGCCGCCGCCCCCGGTAGCAGGTGCAGGCCACGTCCACGTCCCCACAGAGCCGCGAAGACGGCCGCCAGCAGCAGCGCGGCGGGGGTGAAGGCATACAGCTTGGCCGCGGTCTCGCGCCCGCTCCCGGCCGGGAAGCTCAGGGCCACGTCCTGCGCGGTGATCACGTTTTTCAGCTCCCAGACCAGGGTCGTGCCGCCCAGGGAGCGCGCGGTGCGGGTGGGGGGCAGGCTGTAGCGCGGAAACCGGGGCGCGCCGTCGGTCTGCGCCGTCAGCGAGAAGTCGCGCAGGCTTTCGCGGCTGCTGCCCAGCACGTACCTCCAGCCGCGCGCGCCCTGGTGGCGGTAGCGCACGTCCACCCTCACGCGCTGCCCGGCCGCCAGTCGGCCCTCCCAGAAGCCGCGCAGGGCGCCTGACGCAGGCAGTTCCCGGCCGTCCACAAGAACGGCGAACTCCGACAGGGTCCCGCTCCCCTGCGGCAGCGGAAAGCTGAACCGGGCCGTCACGGGCCGGTCCAGCGGATTGGCGAACGCGTACTGGGCCGCGAAACTCGCCCGGTAGGAAGGCCGGCGCGCCTCCCACAGCGGCGACCCGAACTCCAGCGAGACCCGGAGACGCGACTCTTCCATCCGGACGGGTTCCTCGGCGCGCAGGGTGACCTCGCGGGTCAGGACCACGCCCCGGCTCCCCCGGCGCACCCGGTCGGCCCACCGGATCACGTTGTCGCTGCCGGGTTCGTCCAGATACGGCGCGAGCACGTCCAGACCCCCGTTCACTCCGCCCGCGTCCAGCCGGCGCAGCAGCTCGGGCGGCAGAATCAGCGACCGGCTGTAGGTCCGCTCGGTGAGGTAGGTCACGCGCGGGGCCTCCTGGGTGGTCGGCGCGGCGTCGGCGTCGGCCCCGCGCCCCTGCACCGCGTTTTCGGCGGCGGCCAGACGGCTCTGGACCACGCGACCCAGCGGACCGTACCCCCAGATGACCGCTGCCAGCAGGACCACTCCCCCGGCCCAACCCAGCAGGCGCGACAGCACCGGCCACAGCCGCCGGCTCCAGTACTGGAAATTCCGGGGACGCAGCACCCGCCAGAACTGCGCCGTCAGTCCCGCCCCCAGGGCCGCGACCAACAGCGGCCACAGCACTGCCCACAGATGCCTCGCTCCGTTCCAGAGGGTCTCCAGCGTCGCCTGAACCATAAGTCTCCCCCGGAAGACCCGACAGTGGCCTCCCTATACTCAAGATGTGTAAGGTACTTAAGGTACTGACCCGAGACGGAGGATGGCATCCGACTTTGGAAGGAGAAAACGAATGTCAGACATGAAGATTTCCGGCGGCAATGGGGGGGGGAAGCGCCCAAAACCGCCAGAATCCGTTCATGTCCGCCGAGTGGGGCCCCGCGCGACCCTATGCTGGCCGTCCATGCCGCGCTCCTCTGCCCCGTCGCCCTACCAGTTCCGGCTCCACGCCCGGGCGCTCCGGCGTCCCGGCGCCGCGTGACCTGGCTGCGCGGCGTGGCTTCGTCCCCGCCCGGCGCCTCTCCCCTGCGGCCTGTATCGCTGAGTCTGGTCTACAGCGCGCTGTTCGCACTGCTGGCAGCCGCGTTCTGGTTGATCCTGCGGGGGCAGGGCGACACGCCGGCTCAGGCCGCCGACAGTCTGAAATTCTGGCTGGTCGCTGGCCTGCTGGGACTGGGGCTGGGGTCCGGCCGGCCACAGAGGCGGCTGCTGGCCCAGCACCAGACCCTCTGGCGGTGGCCGCTGGCGTCCGCGGCGGTCGCCATGCTGCTGTTCGCGGTGGTGGGCGACCAGGGCGCGCGGCCGGCGCTGCTGGCCCTGCCGCTGTACGCCGCGTGGTGGGGCGTGGGCCTGGCGGTCCGGCGCTGGCATGGCCGTCACTGGCCCTGGCGGGTGGGCGTCCTGGGTTCAGGCTCCGCGCATACGGCGGGCGACCTGCTGCCCCGCGAGGGCCTGCGCTACGTGCCCGTCAGCTCCCAGGAGGACTGGTCGTCCTCCCGCCTTGACGCCCTGCTGCTGCGGCCCGGCGACCGGCTTTCCGAAGAACACCAGCGCCTGATCGCCCACGCCCAGGTGACCAAGGTTCCGATCTGGTCCAAGACCCAGCTCGACGAGGAAATCAGCGGTAAGGTCGCTGTCCACCTCATCCAGAGCGAGTGGCTCGACCAGGCCAAGTTCCGCTCGCGCTACAGCGGGGTCAAGCGCGCCTTCGACGTCTCCGTGACCCTGCTGGCCCTGCCCGTCCTGCTGCCGCTCGCGGCCGGCGTCGCTGTGACGGTGCTGTTCAACAGCGGCCGGCCTGTGCTCTTCTGGCAGGAGCGGGTCGGCCAGGGCGGGCAGCCCTTCCGCATCGTGAAGTTCCGGACCATGACGCGCGACTCCGAGCGGAGCGGCCCGGCGTTCGCGCAGCGCGCCGACCTGCGCGTGACCCCCACCGGGGCCTTTCTGCGCAAGTTCCGTCTCGACGAACTGCCACAGTTCTGGAACGTGCTGCGCGGCGAGATGAGCATTATCGGTCCCCGGCCCGAACAGTCCGCCTTCGCCGCCGACTTCGAGGAGAGCATTCCGCTCTACGCCTCGCGGCACTGGGTGCGGCCCGGCATCACCGGCTGGGCACAGGTCAACCAGGGCTACACCGACAACCTGGGGCAGACGATGGAAAAGCTGCGCTACGACTTCTACTACATCAAGCACCTGTCGCTGCGCCTGGACCTGCTCATTGTCTGGAAGACCGTGCGGACCATCCTGGGCGGCTTCGGCGCGCGCTGAGACAGGTGCCCCGGCCTTCTGCGCGGCCCCGCGCCGCGTACACTGCCGGGCATGACCGCCCAGGCCCCCGCGACCCGCGACGTGCTGCTCACCTGCCCACTCGACTGCCCCGATGCCTGCCGACTCAAGATCACCGTAGCGCGCGGCGAGGACGGCCGCGAGCGAGCCGTGAAGCTCACCGGGGACGCCGCACACCCCTATACGCGGGGCTTTGCCTGCGCCAAGACCGTGCATTACCCGGCCCGCCAGAACCACCCCGAGCGGCCCCTGTACCCGCTGCGCCGCGTGAACCCCAAGACAGAAGCCGAACCCGTCTTCGAACGGGTCACCTGGGACGAGGCGCTGGACGATATCGCCGCGCGGCTGCGCGGGCTGCTGGACACCCGCGGCCCCCAGAGCATCCTGCGCTACAACTACGCCGGCACCATGGGCCTGATGGAAGGCACCCACGTCCACGTCCTGTGGCGCGCGCTGGGCACCCCCGAACTCGACGAGACGATCTGCGCGACCGCCGGCACCGAGGCCTGGAGTATGGGCTACGGCACCCGCCTCGCAGTGGACCCGCTCGACGTACCCCATGCCCGCCTTATCGTGCTGTGGGGCATCAACTCGCTCTCGACGAACAGCCACCTCACGCCGCAGATCACGGCGGCGCGCAAGGCGGGTGCGCGGGTGATCTGCGTGGACCCCTACCGCAACCGCACGGCCGCCTACGCCGACGAACACCTCAAGATCCGGCCCGGCACCGACGCCGCGCTGGCCCTGGGAGTCATGCACGAACTGTTCGCGCACGGCTGGACCGACGAGGCCTACCTCGCCGAGGCAACCATGGGCGCAGACGACCTGCGCGCCGAAGCGGCGCTGTGGCCCTCCGAGCGCGTGGCCGAAGTGACGGGCCTGGGCACGGAAGAGGTCCGGGCCTTCGCCCGCGCCATAGGTACCACGCGCCCCACCTACATCCGGGTGGGCTACGGCATGACCCGTCACGAGTACGGCGGCACCAACCTGCGCGCCGTGACCCTGCTGCCGGCCCTGACCGGCGACTGGCGACATCGGGGGGGTGGCTGCGTCCTGAGCACGAGCGGCGCCTTCAAGCTCAACCGCGCGCGGCTGGGCGGCGCCCATCTGGTGCGGCCCGGCACCCCCCACGTCAACATGAACGAGCTGGCCGGTGCCCTGCGGCCGGAGGCCGGCCTCGGCGCCCTGATGGTCTACAACACCAACCCGGCGGTCGTCGCTCCCGACGCCTCACGGGTGCGCGCTGGACTCGCGCGGGACGACCTCATGGTCGTGGTCCTCGAACAGGCGATGACCGAGACGGCCCGCCTGGCCGACTACGTGCTGCCCGCGACCACCTTCATGGAGCACGCCGACCTCTACACGAGTTACGGCCACCACTGGCTGAACCACAACCCGGCGGCATTGGAAGCTCCCGGCGAGGCGAGGCCCAACTCCTGGGTCTTCGCGCAGCTCGGCCGGCGTCTGGGCGTCACCGAGCCGTCGGTGTACTGGACGGTAGACGAGCTGACAGCCGAGCTGCTCGACACCCCCCACCCTTTTCTGGAAGGCATCACGCCGGAGCGGTTGAGGGCTGAGGGCAGCGTGCGCCTGAACATCCCCGAGGGATTCCTGCCCTACGCCCAGGGGGCCGAAACGCCCAGCGGCCGGGTGCAGCTTTCGCCCGCGCCGCAGTACCGTCCCCCCCTGGCCGAGCTGACGGCCGAGTATCCGCTGCGGCTGCTCACGCCGCCGGCCCACCACTTCCTGAATTCGACCTACGGCAACATGGACGTGCTGACCCGCGCAGAAGGGAACGAGCCGCACGCCCTGGTTCACCCCGAGGACGCCGGGCGCGCGGGTCTGGAGGACGGCTCATATGCCCAGTTGCGCAGCGAGCAGGGCGAGGTGCGGCGCCGCGTGAAATTCAGCACGGGTGTGCAGCCCGGCGTGGTGGTCGTCGAGGGAACGTGGTGGGGCCTGAGCGCCCCCGACGGCCAGAGCATCAACACGCTGACCGCGCAGACCCTGACCGATCTGGGGGGCGGCAGCACCTTCCACAATACCCGCGTGCGGCTGGAGCCCATCACCGGGGTGACTCCTCCAGAGAGGGAATCCTCAGTGGGTCTGATCGGGAACGAGGAGGTTATGCACGGGTGAGGACCGGCCCCAGACCCCGCGCAGGGCATTCTGGATGGCCGACTCCCTCACAGCGTCATAGAGCGTGGGCGAAAGCGTGGTGGAGGGGTAATCGGTCCGCAGGCCCTGTGGCGTCACCCGCACCTCACGAGGAAACCCGAGGGCCAGCGAGCCGGTGAGCACAGCCCCCAGCAACAGGCCGCCCACGGCTCCGGCGACGAGGTGCCACGCTTCTTCCAGTGGGTTGCGAATCAGGCGGCTGATGGCCAAGGCGCATACCGCGCTCAAGACCAGCGCCACGATGATGGCCGGCAGCAGCCCCAGTCCCAGCGCGTTGGCCACGAGGATACCCAGCGCCCCCAAGACACCCCAGGCCAGACCCGCCAGCCCCCGGCGCGCGCCCAGGGCGGTCATGGCAGCCAGCAGGGTCACCAGAAGGGCGTCGAACCACGTGATCACCCCCACAGTCTAGCGGCCAGCTCTGACAAATTTCCGGCGTGCTGCGCGGGCGGTCATCCGGAATTCACCGTGTCCGGATGCAGAGCCCGGTGGAACCATTCCGGCGTCTGGCCCTTGAAATAAAAGTCGCCCCACTCCGTGGCCCACTCGGTAAACTGACCAAGCGAGATAGCGTCGCGGGCCCGCTCTACCAGGCGGTGCAGGTAGCGGAGGTTGTGCAGCGAGAGCATTCGCGGCGCGAGCATCTCCTCGGCGCGCAGCAGGTGCGCGAGGTAGGCGCGCGTGTAGTGCCGGCACGCGTAGCAGTCGCATTCAGGGTCAATGGGTTCAAGCTGGCGCCTCGGCGCACTCGAATTCATGTTCAGACGGCCGGTATCGGTCAGCGCATAGCCGAAGCGGCCAGTCCGGGTCGGGTACACACAGTCGAACATGTCCACCCCCAGCGCGATCCCCGCGACGAGGTCCTCAGGATGACCGACGCCCATCAGGTAGCGGGGTTTGTTCTCGGGCAGACGGTCAGCCGTGAACGCCACCGCCGGAAACATTTCCTCCTTGCTCTCTCCCACGGCCAGGCCGCCAATAGCGAAGCCGGGCGTTCCGAAGGGCAAGGTCAGGTCCAGGCTCTGCTGACGCAGGTCTTCGTGGATGCCACCCTGCACGATAGCGAATAGCGCCTGGTCTGCCCTCTGCTTCACGGTCAGGCAACGGTCCAGCCAGCGGATCGTGCGCTCCAGACTGGCGCGGATGTACTCCCGCTCCGCTGGAAAGGGCGGACACTCGTCAAAGGCCATGATCACGTCGGCGCCGAGGGCCTCCTGTACCTGCACACTCCGCTCGGGGGTGAGATTCACCAGGCTGCCGTCCAGGTGGCTCTTGAAGACCACGCCCTCCTCGGTGATTTTGCGCATATGGCCCAGACTCATCACCTGAAACCCTCCCGAGTCCGTCAAGAAGGGGCCTGGATAGGCGGTAAAACCGGGCAGGCCACCATGTGCTTCGACCAGATCTTCCCCGGGTCGCAACATCAGGTGGTAGGTATTGCCCAGAATCATCTGCGAACCGATGTCGGTCAGTTCCTGCGGGCTAATTCCCTTGACAGTTCCCTGGGTCCCCACCGGCATGAACATGGGTGTCTGCACCGTTCCACGCGGGGTTACGAACTGCGCCGTCCTGGCCCGTCCGCTGCGAGCCTGCACAGTAAACTCGAACATAAATCCTATTGTCTCACACGAACTTAAAGCAGGTTCAAGGCATACAGGTGAGGGGTGAGGAAAACGCCTGAAGCCGGCTGACCCCTGTCCTGACCGGAGACTCTCACAGGCCAATACAAAAAGCCCCCACCTCGGTGGAGGTGGGGGGTTGTGGAGCGGGAGACGAGATTCGAACTCGCGACATCTACCTTGGCAAGGTAGTGCTCTACCAGCTGAGCTACTCCCGCAATAAAAAA
>NZ_LMOM01000066.1 GCF_001424185.1 Deinococcus sp. Leaf326
TGTATCTCAACCGCTTGCTGCACTTCTTCACGAAAAACGCAGAATTTCTCGGCCAGCACGGCTATTCATTGTCCTACGCGAGGTGCAACTTCTGAGTATGTACCTTCCGTCAACCCCTATCCGCGGTGACTAACAGCCTTATGAATATTCTTAAATTTCTGATAGGATCGGATCCACTATAGGAATCTGTACTGTAAATAACTTAGGTTTTGTGTGGCTGTCATTAGCGCCGCGTAAGCCTGTTCCAACTCCCGCGCCCCTTCAGCAAAGTCCCCTGCAATCTCCTGACGGGCTGCAATGGCCTTTGGAGTGGGCTGATCCCGTTGATCGCGTAATAGTTCCGCCACTTGCTGGAGTTCTTGTGCTGCACATCGCAATTGGCGTTGTGCTTCACTTTGCCGGTTGAGGAGGCGGCGAATGAGCTGAGAAATATCGGCGCCATGATACGGGCTCAGTGCAGTCGCTTCCATCCGGTCGAGGGCCTCGTGTAGCTGTTGTTCTCGGGCGTCGTTCATGACACCTTAAGGTAAAAACTAGCGCATGTGATGTTTGTGAGTTTTGTAACGTTACATGGATCTTTCTGAGCGCCCGATCAGATGTCCCCAATCCTACCCTCGAACTTGACAGGCATCGTCCCTCCCTTGACCGGGCAGGCATTCGACGAGTAGATGCCAGCGCTCCTGCTCCTCGCCAGTCAGAAGCAAGTCTGTCTCTAACGGTGACCGTATCGACTGACGCCATGCTTGGCCTTCCACTTTAAGTTGCGGAGAATAACACGCGACTGTCGACAACACCGGCAGCCACAATGCCATTCGCGTAACGAAGGCGCCGGCGGGAGTGACAACCTGCTCGATCCCTATCGAGGCAACTGGTGGGGGCATAGGGCGCTCTGAGAAGGTCACATTACCTTATCGAGGTAACGCAAAGCCAAAGGTTGCACCCCCCTGGACAGTACCTTCACCCCAGACGCGTCCACCATGCCGAGTAATCAGCCGACGTACGGTGGCCAGCCCCACGCCAGTCCCCTGAAATTCTTCCTGCCGATGCAGTCGTTGGAACACGCCGAACAACTTATCGGCATACTCCGGATTGAATCCCACGCCATTGTCCCGCACGAATACCTGTATTTCTCCGGGCTGTTCCTGCGTCCACACCTCTACAGTGACGTGTTCTCGCCCCTGGCTGTATTTCACAGCGTTACTCAGCAGATTAGTCAATACCTGTTGTAACAACTGCGGGTCGGCCTGAACGACGGGCAAGGGTCCCAGTTGCCAGTCCACCGTCTGGTCTGGAAATTCCATCTGTACGTCCCGCTGCGCCTGCGTGATTACGGTACGCAGGTCTACCTCACGGAGATGAATCGGCACTCGACCGGCGCGCGAAAGGACCAGCATGGCGTCGATCAGTGCCGTCATACGATCGGCCGCTTCCGAGACGACCTGGTGGTAACGCCGGGCCTTGCCAACGTCGTTCTTGTCCAAGGCCCGGAGCGCCATCTCCGTGAAGCCCTTGACGTGACGCACGGGCGTCCTCAGATCGTGAGACGCGCTGTAGGTGAACGCCTCCAATTCGTCGTTCGCGGTATGAAGCTCCTGGTTGACCCGCTCGAGCTCCGCTGTCCGGCTTGCCAGAGCTTCCAGGCCCTGGGCCCGTTCCAGGACCAGACCTAAGCTATAGATCGCTGTTTCCAGAGCGGCTTTATCGACTGAGGTCCAGTGCCGTTGGTCGAACAGGCCGATGGCCAGCATCCCGAGTGGCTGACCGTGCATCCGGACCTGAAAGGCGGTCGCAGCCTGAACATGCCGAATCATGTCAGGCGGGGTATCCGCACCCTGCGCATAGTTGTCCTGATACTTGGGAATGCCAGTGCGCCAGGTGCTGTGCAGCGCAGGGGCATCTAGCGGCAGCCCATGCTCGTCCACGAACGCCTGAAGTGCCGGATCGCCAATATCGCCCACCTGAGATTTCAGGTGCCAACGGTCTTCTCCCGCTTCCCAGTACAAGGCATAGCCGGGAGTAAGCAGAGAGAGCATGATCTCCTGTGCCCGCCGAATCAGGACGTAGCGGTTGGTCTCTTCCGGAAGCGTGCGGGGCAGTTCAGCGAAGGCTTCCAGGGCCTGACGGCGCTGCTCGGACTCCTGCTTCTGAATCAGGACATCCTGCGCAGCGTGCGCTCGCTCCAGCGCCAGGGTCAGCCCCTGCGCCACCGCCCGCACGATGCTACGTCCCCGCTCCGACCAGCGCTTTTCCTCGCGCAAGCCCACGGTCAAGAGGCTATAGGTCTGCCCCGCGACCGTCAGGGGCAGGAACCCCGCCGCTCCGTACATGCTGGCTTCTGGCAGCTCGTTGCTGGGGGCGTCCCAACCCTCGACAAAGACCGCCCTCCCGCTGTGCACCGCTTGCGCAAAATCAGGTGCAGTCTCGGCAACGCCCGCCTGCATCTGGGCCACGACTTCCGAGGGCACGTCCTCTGACCAGGCCTGAACGACCCAACGATTTTCTACGCACTCGTGGTACGCCACACTGAGCCCAGGCAACGTCGTTTGGAGGGCCGCCACCGCTTGCCTGGCCAAGGTTGGCACGTCCGACTCCACCCCGACCGCCTCGGTAAATGCAGCGAAGGCGGCCAGGCCGGCCCGCTCTTCCTCGAGCTGCCGGGTCTGCGCGGCACGCTCCAGAACAGACCCCAGGCCCTGGGCCAGGGTCCGCAGCAGGGCGCGTTCAGCCGTCGTCCAGTGATGGGGTTGGAACGAGATAAAGTTGATGACGCCCTGCCGATGCTCCCCCTGCCCGATGGGCAAAGCGGCCATAGCGTACGTATGGGTCGTCAGCTCCGCAGCAACATCGGTCTCTGGCAAATAGGTGTCCAGAAAGACCGCTTCTCCAGTCGTCCAGCACCGGTCCAGGGTAGGGGTCTTGCCCATCGGTAAGCCCTCACGGATCTGAGCCATCAGCGCAGCGTTCCCGACATCGTTGACGTAGGCGCGCAATTGCCAGTGGTCCTCCACCGGCTCCCAGTACGCGGCGTGGCCTGGAGGCAGCAGGTTCAGGACCTGCTCCTGTGCGCGCTGAATCAGGGCGTAGTCCCCCTGCTGGGTGGAGAGTTGCGTCATCAGGAGGGAGAGCAGCTCGAGCACCCGCTCTCGCCCCTCGACTTCGGCCCGTTGCTGCCGGAGCTGTTCCAGGACAGCGATGCGGTCATAGAGCAGCGTAAAACTCCGGCCGATTGCCCGGACCAGTCCCTGCTGAAATGACGTCCAGCGCGGCCGGTGCCGAAGGGCCACGCTGAGGACCGCACAGATGTCTCCGTTCTGCTCGATGGGGTAGACCGCGGCCGTTTGAAACTGTCCCGTGTGCTCGACCTGTTGCTCGTCGGCAATCCAGCCATCCACGAAGACCGGCTGCCTGGTCTGGAGGAGTTCCGCAAAGATGGGCGTGTCCAGGGGGAGACCCTGCCGAAGAACAGAGAGCAGGTCAGGCGCGAGATCTGGGGTCCAGTTGAGGGGTTGCCAGGTCGTGGTTCGGGTATAGAACACCCCGCTACTGCCGGGAAGGACGTGCTGCAGGGTATCCAGGGCAAGACGGCCGAGGGCGGCGACATCCTCGGTCTGACTCGCGGCCTCCGTGAAGCCGACGAAGGCCTGTAGAGCAGCCTGCTCAGCCTCCAGTGCCACACTCTGGTGGCTCAGTTGGGTGGTGCGTTGCTGGACCTGGTCTGAGAGCGCGGCGATGAGTCGGACGCGGTCGAGCGCCACACTGCTCTGGGCGGCCAGGATCGTCAGGAAGCGCCGCTCTTCCAGCGTAAACTCGTGCGGCTCCCGGAAGTCCAGGATCAGGACTCCCAGGGCGCGCTCCCCAAGACGCAGGGGGAGGATCACGGTGGCGACCGCGGTCACGCCGCCGGTGTGCTGTTCCAGCTCCGGATAGGTGGCCTTCAGAGCTCCAGCATGCTCGAAGTACAGCGCTTGGCCGGAGGTCAGCGCGTCTCCAGCGGGCGTCTCCTGGGTGAGGGGTCCATCTTGCCAGACGGTCTGAGGCTGGGAGCCCTGAAGTGCAGCGACAGAGAGCCATTGACGTTGTGGGTCGAGAAGGAGGAAGGCACCCGCTAGGGCGTTCAGGGCATTCATGGCGGGGGACAAGGCGGCCGTGAGAACATCGTCTTGGGTCTGGGCGGCAGCGAGTCCCTCCGTCAGACGTTGAAGATGATCCGCAAGAAGGGGGAGGGGAAGAGTGGCGCCGTCCAACATGAAGTCAGTATAGAAAAAGAGGCTGTTGCAAATGTTTCTGGCAGAATGACGCGTCCGCGGCTAGCAGGCTCCCCAGGGCCCTGGTCTACCCCAGGTCTCTCCCGCCCATCAGGTTCGGGGGTTCTTCAGCAACGAAAGTCTCTCCCGACTCGCTGGCAGCGCGTTTCTTCTGAACGCAACCCCAACTGCACGTCAAGAAAGAGCCCTACATAAAATTGAACGCAACCCCAACTGCACGTCAAGAAAGAGCCCTACATAAAATGTAGGGCACCCTGGCCAGCTTCACTCGGCCAGCTTACGTTGTGGGGATGGAGAAAGTGTCCTTGAGACACGTCAGCTCTGTGTTCCCTGGACAGCCATAGGTTAGTCAGAAGAAGTTGAACGATCTGTCCTTTTCCTTTCACGGCTCGCAGGAACAGGTTTACTCTCGCTTGAAGTCCGTGTGCGCCGCTTGGTAGAACCGGAACCAGGCTGCCATTCCCCAAGCGTTGCATAGATGGGTGCCTAACTCAGCGGTGATGAGTCCCAGGGTAACCTCATCCTGAACGGCCCTCTCGTAGCTCACCCAGGCCGCCGCCGCTTCCGGATCATGGAATATGGAGCCCATCGGCGTGTCGTTCATCCTGCATCCCTCTCACGGGATCGCGCGGTGCACTGGTCCCACTGGAAGGTGCAGCGAGGCGTCATCCCGTCCGCCAGGGCACGTTCTTCCGCTGAGGATGGGCACTTCGCCAGAGGTGTTCTTGCCAGATGACCCGCTCTTCCATCGTCTGTGACTCGATCTGGTGCCGCCGGGTCACGATCTTTTGGACGTGTGCGTTGGCATAGACCATCCAAGCCTCTAGGGTGTGCTTACTCCATTGAGTACAAATGGGCCAGTCGTCTTCGGGCATACCGCACCGTAGGACCCTCACCCAATAAGCACCGCTCAGGGATGTGAGGGGAGGATCACGCGAACCGGAAAGTGCAAGCAGAACTCAGAGCCACACGCTTCATCCCTGATCCTCCCACTGGCGTTGGATCTCTTCCCACTCTGCTTGTCTCTGCGCTTCAGCTGCAACCAATTCTTGCCGCTGCGTGACGATCTCCTGGACCCGCCGGCGTTGGTGTGCCAGCCACTCGTCCACCTCTTGAAGGCTCGTCAACATACTGAATGGTCTGTCATGCACCGGCATCACTTCAGCGTAGACAGTGACCCAGAGGCGAGACAGTGACTTTCGGGAGACTCGACTCAGGCAGTCAGCACCCCCTCATGGCTCTGCCCTCCTCAGGGTGTCGGCCGTGAATTGTCCCGCCTCCTGCCAGATGCCCCAGAGTGCGGCCGCCTGGCGCTCCATCTCCTTGAACGATGTGGACTTCTTCCAACACCCCGCTGACGCGTGATGGGGTGAAACTCCGGCGATAGTAGCTGCCGGCTCTCCAGCGTCAATACCTTTGGATGGAGTGACCGGGCAACTGGCAGCGAGGTCCAAGCACTGGGTTTCTATCGCGCAGATCGTCTCCTCCCCTGTCCTTGGCCGCGTGCTAGGTTCTGTAGGCCAAGGTCGAGTCCTCACTAACGTTCAGTAGGATTTGTCGCTGTGGCGCGAGGAAATCACTGATGATCAATGGCGGCGGCTTGATCCGTTGTTGCCCCCTCAAATTGGACATGGGCGGCCATATCTCGACCACCGGCCCATTATCAGCGGAATCATTTGGGTGCTCCGAACGGGGGCACCCTGGCGCGATGTTCCAGAACGCTTCGGCAAGTGGACGACGATCCACAGTCGGTTCCGTCGCTGGACAGCCAACGGCATCTGGCAGGGCATTTTCAATGCAGTCCTCCGACACGCCGACCAGAACGGTCAGCTCGACTGGTCCAAGCACTTTGTGGATGGCACGGTTATTCGCGCCCATCCGTGCGCCGCAGGTGCACAGGGGGGGCAGGATGAGGCACTTGGACGGTCCCGCGGCGGATTCGGCACCAAGATTCACTTACGGGCTGAAGGTAATGGGCTCCCCATCGCATTCGTGCTCAGCGGTGGGGAACGGCACGAAGCCCAATTCTTGAAGCCATTGTTAGAGGCTGCCAAGAACCTTATGCAAAAAGGGGCTTGAGATTGTGACAGAGCAGAACACAGGCAGCCAGAAAATGAAACCCGACCAGCGTTGACGGCAGCCGTTCGAGGTCT
>NZ_LMOM01000067.1 GCF_001424185.1 Deinococcus sp. Leaf326
CCACGTCGCTGGGGTAGCCCTGCCGGATCATCCACGCATTCTGCTCTGTCCCAACTCCAGCGCCAACACTTCAAATCAGTTCTTGGCGGCCTCTAGCCTCGGCTCAACGGCTCTGTAACGTCAGGCGCTCGCGGACGAGCGGCCCCACCTCCTGACCAAGCAACTCGATGGCGCGCAGCATCTGCTCATGCTTCATCACCACGTTCGTCATCTGAAACGTCAGGCGAGACACGCCTCCCAACACCTTATGCACATGTACGGCCTTGTCTACCACGTCTTGAATGCCCCCAATCAGGTACGCCCCGGACGGGCCACATTCTGCATCGAACCGGGCACGTGACGGCGCCGGCCACCCCCGCTCCCGTCCAATGGTTTCGATCATGCGCGCGTACCCCGGATAGAACGCGTCGCGCGCCGCCTGTGATGTTTCCGCCACAAAACCAAAGGCATGTATGCCTACCCGCAACGCCTCCTCCGGGTGCCCGGCCGCCTTGCCCGCCTGGCGATACAGGTCGACCAGCGGCCTGAACCGCCGGAAGTCCCCACCGATGATCGCCACCATCAGCGGCAGTCCCAGCCGCCCGGCCCGCACGAACGATTCCGGCGTACCGCCCACGCCCACCCAGATGGGCAGCGACGGCTGCTGTGGCCGCGGGAATACGCCTTGTCCCGAGAGCGGGGCGCGGAAGCGCCCCTGCCAATGCACATGAGGGTCATCGCGGAGTTTGAGCAGCAGGTCGAGCTTCTCCGCGAACAAAGCGTCGTACTCATGCAGGTCCAGACCAAACAGGGGGTAGGCCTCCACGGAGGAGCCGCGCCCCACGACAATCTCCGCGCGGCCACAGGAGATCAGGTCAAGCGTGGAGAACTGCTGGAACACCCGGACGGGATCGTCAGCGCTGAGGACGGTCACGGCGCTGTTGAGCCGAATCCGCTTCGTGCGGGCGGCGGCAGCTGCCAGGATGACGGCGGGCGCCGCGTCGAGGTACTCCTGACGGTGATGTTCCCCGACGCCGAACGAATCGAGGCCAACCTCGTCGGCACGCTCGATTTCTTCAATGAGGTGATTGAGGCGGTCCGCCCCAGAAAGGGTGAGGCCGGTGTCGGGATCAGTCACGATGGCGGCGAAGCTGTCGATGCCAATTTCCATAGGTCTCCTCGCTGTCAGTCCTTCTTCACACAACTGACATTGACAAGCATACACTTTAGTCCTAAAGTGTCCATATGGCGAACACTCCCCCTCACCCAGCACATCGGCGCGCCCGCACTGGTCGGCCCGCGGTGGCGGCCTGGCTGAGGATGGTGCGCCTCACCCAACAATTCGGCAAGGCCTGGACCCACATCCTCAAAGCGCATGACCTCAGCCCCGCACAATTCAATGTCATCGCTACGATCGGCGGCCAGCCCGGGTTGACCCAAGGTGACCTGAGCAAGAAGCTCCTCGTGACTCAGGGGAACATTAGCCAGTTGCTGCTCCACCTGATCCAGCGTGACGTGATTGAGCGACGGCCGGCCGGAAAGGAGAAACGACTGCATCTGACCGCCCATGGACAGGCCCTGTTTAACGAGCTGGTCCCATCTCACGAAGACTGGCTGGTGGAGCAGTTCTCGTCCCTCACCCCCGAAGAGCAGACGCAATTGGCCGCCATGCTGCGGCGCCTGGAGCACTCAGCCACATGAGGTGACGCGCCTCACCACGTCCGTCTACCCCAGATCACTCATCACCCCATTCCAGCACGTTTCATCCACTGTTCTGATCATGACTGAATCCCAACCCGGTTTCTTCCAGCGCTTGCTGGCCCAGCTCTACCGCCGCCCCACCGCCGAAGCTATCCCCGCCACTCAGGAGAACACCATGACCAACCCGAAGATCGCCATCATCATCAGCAGCACCCGCGCCCCCCGCTTCGCCGACAAGCCCACCCAGTGGTTCTACAACATTGCTTCGCAGCGCACGGACATGGACTTCGAAATCGTGGACCTGCGTGACTTCCCACTGCCCTTCTTCGACGAAGTGGCCTCCAACGCCTGGGCCCCCACTCAGAACCCAGTCGGCGTCCAATGGCAGCAGAAGCTCGCCCAGTTTGACGGGTACGTGTTCATCACGGCCGAGTACAACCACGCGCCCACTGGCGTACTCAAGAACGCCCTGGACTACGCCTATCCCGAATGGAACAAGAAGCCCGCGGCGTTCGTAGGCTACGGCTCGGTGGGAGCGGCACGCGCAATTGAGCAGCTGCGCCAGATCGCGGTGGAACTCCAGATGGCGCCCATCCGCAGTGGCGTACATATCCAGGGTGCGGACTTCTTCGGTGCCTGGCAGCAGGGCCTGGCCCTGGAAGACATGGCCCATATTCAGCCCAGCGTGCAGGCCATGCTCGAAGAACTCGCCTGGTGGAGCAAGGCCCTCAAAACTGCCCGCGAAGCCACCGTCAACAGCTGAACCCCAGAGGGAGAGGGAGGCGGGGTGGACCCCTGCCTCCCTCTCCCTGTATCGTCCGCGCGCTTCCCTAACCCTGTCTGGTGATCTTCTATGACGTCTGACTCCTCCACCCGTTTTTCCCCTCCTGGGGTCGCCCGCAAGGTTGACATTGTCGTCATTGGTGCGGGGCAGGCCGGCCTTTCGGCTGCGTACCATTTGCAACAGTTGGGCTTCGCACCGCACCGCAATTTCGTCATCCTCGACAGCTCGCCCGCACCCGGCGGGGCATGGCAGTTTCGCTGGCCAACCCTGACGCTCAGCACGGTCAACCGCATTCATGACTTGCCGGGGCTGCCCTTCTCCGACACAGTCGATCCGGCCAAGACACAGGTCAGAGCAAGCGAGGCTGTTCCACGGTACTTTGCGGCGTACGAGCAGACGTTTCAGTTGCCGGTGCTTCGCCCCGTGCGGGTGGCCCTGGTCAGGGCCCACGGCGAACGCCTGAAGATCGAGACAGACCGCGGAGACTTCTCCGCACGGGGCATCATCAACGCGACGGGGACCTGGGAGACGCCGTACATCCCGGAGATCCCCGGGGCTGACCGCTTCCGTGGGCGGCAACTGCACACGCATGACTACCGCACTGCTCAGGAGTTCGCGGGGCAGCACGTCGTGATCGTGGGTGGAGGCATCTCGGCAATTCAGTTGCTTGATGAAATCTCTCAGATCACCAGCACGACGTGGGTGACGCGCCGTCCACCCGTGTTCCGCGAAGGGCCGTTTGATGACACCGCTGGACGCGCGGCTGTCGCGCTGGTGGAGGACCGGGTCAGGCGCGGCCTTCCGCCCCACTCTGTGGTTTCCGTAACAGGGCTGCCAGAGACACCAGCGGTGAAAGCGATGCGGGCCAGGGGCGTGCTCAGGCGTCTTCCGATGTTCGACGAAGTGACCGAGCACGGCGTGCGCTGGGTGGATGGGTCATCGGTGCGGGCCGATGTGATTCTGTGGTGCACCGGGTTTCGGAGCGCGCTCGACCACCTGGCGCCGTTGATGTTGCGCGAAGAAGGGGGGATCCGGATGACGGGGCGCCTGGCAACACAGGTCGCGCGGGACCCCCGGGTCCACCTGGTGGGATATGGTCCGTCAGCATCGACGATCGGAGCGAACCGCGCAGGTCGGGCTGCGGCCACAGAACTGATGAAATTGTTCAGTCTGCCTGTGTCAGAAGGGCAGAGCTGAGCCCCTGACGCTGCTGCTCGCGGCGCACGCGGCGCGGACCCAGGGTGTGCAAGTGGGGGCAGGGGCCATCGTCCGGGAGACTGGGGAAGACGACCTGGCTTTTTCCCTGCGGGTCCTCGCTGCCCTTCAGGGCACGCTGCCGACAGCGAAGGCTCCAAACGGACGCACCTTGCACGTGCTCGACCAGGGCACAGGGCCGCTTAGGGAGGGTGACCTGCTTGTGGAGATGCGCCCCGACACGTCCGGGCAAGGCCGGGACCTGCGCACACTCGTCAGTGGCCCCCAGTGAGTCGATCAACCACCAGATCCTTTGACCACCAAGTCAGGAGGCCGGCCGCCCGGAGGGCCACAGTGAACGGCGCATCGGCGCTCGCCTCGGCTATCCAGCGAAATCGGATCGACGCGGGAGCGGATGCGCTTGACGAAATTCGACAGAGAGGGAGGGTACGACCTTGCCGACGTGTTGCGCTCAGACGAGGTCGTATCCTCCTGGGTGCCTGCTGATCAGGAGGCTTCTGGTTCCGGTGCGGTCCTCGATGCGTCGGCTTCGGTGAACCCCCCAGTGGGCAGGGTGTGAGCAGGTTCGTGCTGGTCAACGAGGAGGTTCAGAATGCGCCGGAGATGCTCGCGGTCCTCAGGGGCGAGGTGCTCCTCGAGGACTTGTTCCATCGTGCGAATGCGTGGCCACAACTCCTGAAGGACACGGTCGCCCTCGGGGGTGATGGTCAGGAGTCTGCGACGTTTGTCGTTGGCGCAGGACGTCCGCTGCACCAGGCCCGCCTCCTGGAGCCGGGCGACGACGTTGGCGGTGGTGTTTTTGTCGAGGGCAGCCAGTGTGCCAACGGTCTGCTGGTCGTGTCCGGGTTCGGCGGCAATGATGGTCAGGAGAGTGAATTGTGGGCGCGTCACGGTGCTGGAGACGTCGGTGTACCAGCGCTGGGAATGCATGTGGTTGAGGCGGCGCATGACGTGCCAGGGCGAGTTGAGGTCCACGGCCTGCAGGCGGGTGGTGATGGACATGGTGGAGACAGTGTACCAAGCTTGCCAACACTTAGTACGTATGCGTATCATTTAGTACGCACACTCATCAACTGTGGGTGTTTCGAAGGAGCGAGTATGACCACCCTGCGCACCCGCGCCACCCTGCTCATCGGCAGCAGCTTCACGATCATGGCCGCCGCCGCCATTGCCCCTGCCCTCCCCAACATCACCCACCACTTCCGCGACGTTCCCAACGCCGACCTGCTCACCCGCCTGCTCCTCACCATCGTGGGCCTGTCCATCGCCCTCACCGCGCCAGCCATCGGCCTGCTTCTCGACCGCGTCGGCCGCAAACCCGTCCTGGTCGCTGCCCTCCTTATCTATGTCTTGGCCGGCACCAGTGGCCTGTACCTCACATCCCTGCCCGCGCTAATGCTGAGCCGCGCCATCCTCGGCATCGGTGTCGCGGGCCTGATGACCTCCCTCCAGGCCCTCGCCGCCGACCTCTTCCAGGGCCAGGACCGGAGCCGCTTCATCACGCAGCAGTCCGCGTTCAGCAGCCTGGGCGGGGCGCTGTTCATTCCTCTGGCGGGCTTCCTCGCGACTCTCAGCTGGCGCGCTCCGTTTTTCACCTACCTGCTGCCTCTGCTGCTGATCCCTTTCGCGCTGCGCCTACCCCACACCCAGGCCTTCCACCAGGCGAAGGAGCAGCTCGGCCGCACCTTCACCCGTATCCCCTGGACGCCTATTCTGACCGGGTACGCTGCGGTGTTTCTCTTCATGCTGGTGTTTTACCTGGCGCCCTCTCAACTGCCCTTTCACCTCAGCCATCTGGGGATCCCGCCCCTCCTCACGGGGGTCATCATGGGCGCAGGCACCCTGGCGAGCGGCATTTCCGGGCTGCTCTACGCCCGCCAGGCCAGGCAGACGGCCCATGCGCGCGCCGCAGCCCTGGGGTTGCTGCTGATGGTCATCGGCTGGGCCGGCATCGCCTATGCCACCCAGCCCACTCTGCTTGTTCTGAGCCTGCTCGTCGGCAGTCTTGGTGCGGGCGTCACCTTGCCCAACCTGAACGCCTGGATCGCGCACCTCGCCCCCTCCCACGCCCGCGGCCGACTCATCGCAGGCTTGGCCAGCAGCACGTTCCTCGGTCAGTTCCTGTCGCCCGTAGCCGCTCAACCCCTAGTCCACGCGCACGGCATTCCCACGGCCTTTGCCTACGGCACCCTCCTGATGGCCGCATTGAGTGCTGCCCTGTTCGCTGTGCCCGCCCAGTTGGGCACGACCCAACCGCTTCAGGCCTCGACCTCTGGCGATTAGGGTCCATGCGGCTCAGCGTGGATCACCAGCTCTTTAAGCTCCCCTGCCACATCGATTGGCGCTGAAGGAGGATACGAAGTGCCCGCCTCTGTCCCTTCACTGACCTTTTAAAGTGCGTCTGAAAAAGGTCAGGGCGGGGACTTTGCCAACCGACGCACCATCAAACAGATCATGACTTCGTACACGAGGTTCTCAGCGGTTTCGACCAAGGCCTCGTCGTCCCTCGCCATACGTCTGGATTTCCCCAACCAGGCGAACGTCCGCTCCACCACCCAACG
>NZ_LMOM01000068.1 GCF_001424185.1 Deinococcus sp. Leaf326
CCGGTGAACAGGTCGGCGTACCGGCAGGGCCCACACCAGGGCGTCGGCAAAGTGCCACGTCAGCCCCAGGAGCGTGGGAACCAGCCACCCCAGAAGGGTCAGGTAGACCGTCAACTCTAGGCTCATACGGACCTATGCATTCAAGTTACTCTCTTAGGCCTGCGGCACGAAGGCGACGTGGCCCTCGTACAGGCGGTGGTGAAATCGACGTCCAGGACGCTCAACTAACGTGCCTCGCATGACACCATAAAGAGTGGAAATCTGAATCTCGCAGTGACCCTCATTGAGGTCGCAGGCTTGCTGAAGGGCCTGAAGGTCAAGCAGGAAAGCGCCTTCGGGAGATTTATGAGGCTCAGCTGAAATGGTCAGACGTTTTGTAGGCGAAACTTGATAGCGACCTTGGAGAATAACCATCTCTCTAGTTTAAGACTGAAATGATCTGCCAAATGGGGTATAGAGCGCCTCGCAAGAGTTTTTAAATCTAGGTAAAGCTTAATGTCGTGATTTTATCTGCGTTCATGTTATGGCTTTTATAGAAGAGCTTGGGTCTGTGATTAGCGCCCTCCACAGGTGCTCGACCTCTGGCTGGGCACTCTTGCCGTTACCATGCTGGGCATGGGCTCCGAGGTGACCGAGAAAGATCTCTTCGAGATCATCCGTCGTCAGCCCGAGCAGATCGACCAACTGATCGGTGAAAACAAAGCCCTCAAAGCGGACATCGCCCGCCTGAAGAAGCGCATCGAGGAACTCGAACGGCGGGAACGCAAGTACGCCGCCCCCTTCAGCAGGGAGAAGCGCACCACTGATCCCAACTTACCAGGACGCCGTCCTGGAGAGGGCACCTTCGCGCACAAGTCGCCACCCATGACAGAACAGATCACGGGCACCGTGGAAGTCGACACACCCAACACCTGTCCTCGTTGTGGGTGTATGGGGCCGCTGATCTTCACGCGTCAGGACAAGGTCTGGGTCACGGAACTCGTTCCCCAGAACGCCATGCAGGTTACCGAGTACCACGTGCCCGTCATGGCGTGCCCGCAGTGTCACCACGCGGTGCGTGGTGACCATCCCGCTGTGAACAGCGATCAGGTCGGTGCGACTGCCCATCGACTCGGCCCTGTCCTGCACGCCACCCTTCAGACCCTCCATCACGAGCTGGGCCTTCCGGTCCGCCGTATCGGTCGGGTCATGGACCTCCTTGGAGGGCTTCAGATCACGCAGAGTGCGATCACGCAAGCCGCACAGCGGCTTGCTGCCGACGGCAGCCCTCTCGCCATCCACGTCGATGCGTTGCAGGCACAGATCCAGCAGGCGCCGTTCGTGCATCACGACGACACGGGCTGGCGGATCAGCGCTCAGAACGCCTGGGTGGGTACGTTCCGCAGTGCCGACACCGTGGTGTTCCGCGCCAACCTGCGGCACACGAACGTGGAAGTCCGGGAAGGCCTGGGGCAGAATTTCGCAGGCGTGCTGGTGAGCGACCGCTTCTCCTCGTACGACAGCCGCTTCTTGCAAGACGTCCGGCAGCAGAAGTGCCTGGCACACCTGATCCGCAATGCGGATGAAGTCGCTGCTGTTCTCCAGCGGCGACCTGGGCGGGGAGAGCTGTATGGGCGACGGGTCGCGCAGGTCTTCCGGGAGGGCATCCAACTGCACCGGGATGTGACGATGGGGAAATGCACGCGAGAGGAGTACGCGCAGCAGGGTGAGTTCCTCACCCTGCGTCTGGATGCGCTGCTCAACCGGGCGCCGCCCAAGTCGCAAGCGAATGAGCGACTTCGACTGGACATCATGAAGCAGCGCGTACTGGATCGGTTGTGGCGGTTCCTGAAAGACCCGGCCGCAGCCTCGCTGGTCCCGGCCGGGACGACGTGGCGCCGGATCAAGGGCAAGGACGGGCAACCCGGCGAGCAGGTCACGGTGCAGGCCGTCCTGGGCATGAAGCGGACGCTGAGCAACGGCGCGGAGTTGCCGGCCTACGTCATCACGCGGGACTTCGAGCAGGTGGTGTGAGTGACCTACAACCGGACGCTGTTGGGGCCACACCCGGACAGCAGCTTTCTGGTCCACACTGGGGTGGTGGCGGTGGTCGGCAGTGAGGAAACCGTGCTGCTCCTTCCTGGGGTGGTCTGGCCGGGGGGAGCGGCGCTACCCGACGAGCTGATGGACTGGTTGCGCCCAGCGCAGACCTTCCTGGGGGCGAAGGATGCGGCGGTGCCGTGGTCGGCTTCGCCGCGGGACATCGAATCGACGACCGCGCTGGTGCAGGTGCAGTGGGTGCGGAGCAAGGCGCTGCTGAGTGAACGGTTCGGGCGCCTCTCGACCCTGGTCGACGTGGAGGGTCTGTCCCAGGCCTCCCTGGCCACGATGCTGGGGGCCAGTCGGGAGAGCCTGAGCTGTGCGCTGAGCCTGCAACGCACGAGGAACCGCCATGCTGCGGACTGAGGGGGCTATGACATCCAGAACACCGATGTACCGGCAGCAGGCCCCAGCGGGTCTGCACACCCATGACGAGTTGAAAGCGATGGGCCTGCGCCCTCGCCCAGGGGAATTGCCCCGGGGGATCCTCAAGGTGCGGAACGGCTGCGACGAGCGGATGACCGGCGTGTTCGGCCTTGATCAGGTGGAACCTATCGTGGCCCAGGCGGTGTCCGCATGACGCCCTTACAGGTCAAGGGTTTCATGGTGGGGTTCTGGGTGTTCCTGCTGAGTGCGGGGATCAGTGCCCTGGCAGATGAGATCGGCGGGGTGCGGGCCGGCCTGCTAACGCTGCTTCTGCTGGCCGGGGCCCAGATGGGCTACGGGGTGCTGTGTCGGCGGGTCGGCAAGTTCTGGGCGAGTGCGGTACTGCGCCTGGGACCGTTGCTGCTGATGCCTGGCATGCTGTTCTCGCAGGGAGCGACGGCAGACGTGCTGGTGGTGGTGTTGGAGGTCTGCAACCTGGTGGCAACACTGGACTGGTCGGATGACGACATCGGAGGCTGGGGCCGGCGCCGCTGGGCGCAGGTCAAGCCGGTGATCAAGCGCTTTTCTAAACCTGTGATGGGAGGTGTAACGCCGCGAGCCTGAGAACACCACTCTTCCCAGGAACCTATATCATCCCTTAATCTAAGGAGGTGAGGCGCTTTGAAACAACAGTGGGTCCTACGCGGTACGCCGCTGTCGAGCTGGACGACGTCGCCTTCATTTATCCACTGACACCACTCGGGGGGAACGAACCTATGGAGTTCACGCCCAGGGCTTGGCTCCGCCACATTTTGCCGGGTCTGAACCTGAATGGTCGGGAAGTGTTCTCCAGCCTCTGGACACCTGAGGTGGGTCTAGATATGGCCGATGAACAGGATGTCCGGTTGGCAATCCACCGGTATGGCTGTCCTGTGCGTGCTGATCTCGCCGTTTAGGCCGCTGCAGGTGCGCCTCCTGCGCAAGTGCCCAGCAGTACGCAATGAGCGACAGGCACGTGGAATAGACGCCAGGAACCAGTCACCAGCGTTCGTCTGATGTCATGAGATGACCACCCCACAGCCTCTGGCATGTCCGCACGCAAGACAAAGTCAAAGCACAGAATGTTCTGGAGAGGATTCAGTTTGCCTGCCTCTTCATCCTGCGGCGCGTCTTTGCCGGACGAGCTATACATCACATCGTTTTCAAAGACACCCAACACTCATTCCAACCCTCTGGTTAGTACTAAATTAGTGATAGACCCTAGGTTATTTATAGAAGACTCATCTTTTTTCTCCCCGTATGCCCACTCAGCGAGGTTCCTCATGACTATCCCTGGTATCCCCCATCACCCTGAGATTGCTCTGGCAAGCACCGGCGTCTACGGAGTCTGCAGCCTCTCTGGTCTCGTTGGCTTCGGCAACGTCAGCTCCTCCCCTAAGAGAGAGTTCTGACCGTGCGCCGCCAACTCTTGAGCCTGCTGCTCCCTGCCCTCCTCCTTGCCGCCTGCGGGCAGAACGCCACCGATCAGAGCGGTGCGCCGGTGACCACCGCGCCCTCCACGCCTGCCAGCCCGCAAGTCCAAGCCGGCTCGCTCTACGAGGTGCAGTTTCGCGGTGTCGGAAGCACCCAGGCCTCTTCCAGTGTCTCGGCAGTCCATGCGGGTCTGGGCGCCCAGGCCCTCAAGGACGTCGACGACAGCAAGCTGACCTTCACACCACTGACGGTGGACACCTTCGCGACCGGCACCACCCGCTACGTCCGGGCGGTATACACGGTCACCAACAACACTGGCGCCCCACTGGACCACCTGACCTTTGTACCGGTCAACACCGACCCCGACCCGAACGCCACCACGCCCGCCAGCACCACCCCGACGGTGGGGGCGACCTACTTCAAGAACCTGACCCGTTTCGACAGTAGCGACACCTCCGCCCGCGCCACTGACCTCACGCCGATCACCGGGATGGTGTACAGCACGGCACAAGGCGCGGTCATCACCGATGCCGACGCTACGCCCTATACGGCGCTGAACACCTCAGTCCTCAATCCAGTGACGCCTGCCGGGCTGGTCATCAATGGCCGTGCGGCCAGCGGCTGGCGCAGCAACGCGCCCATCGCCGCTGGGGCCAGTGCGCGTGTCACCTTCGCAGTCGCCATCGCGAACACCAGCCCGCAGACGGATCCCTTCAACTTCAGCGTGGTGGTGGCCTCCGGGAACGATGTGGTCCCCTTTCCCACCGTTACCGCCGTCCGTCCTGCGCTTGGTCTGGACAGCACCACGGTCACCATCACTGGTACCAACTTCACCTCCGGGACAAGTGTGAAGTTCGGGTCAGTGGCGGCCGGGAGCGTGACGCGGAACAGCTCCACCAGCTTGACCGTCACCAGCCCCTCCAACCTGCCCGCCGGGAAGGTCGACATTGTGGTGACGAACGCGGATGGAAGCAGCGCCACCAGCAGCGCCAGCCTGTTCGATCAGTTGGTTTTCAACGACTATGCGGTCCCTACAGAGAACAGTGGGCTGGCCGGGATTACGGTGGGACCGGACGGGCACCTCTGGTTCACTGAGTCGAACCGCGACAAGATCGGGCGCATCACGACGACTGGAGTCGTCAACCGTGAGTACAGCATCCCGACAGCGAGCAGTGCCAATATCCCCTTGAGCATCATCACCGGCCCGGACAATGCTCTCTGGTTCACGGAGGGAAACTCGAACCAAGTGGGCCGTATCACGACCGCAGGGACGCTCACAGAGTTCACCACTTCGGCAGCGTACTCCGGCACCGTAGGCATCACGGTAGGTCCGGACAACCGGTTGTGGTTCACCGAGCAAGGAAGCACGAATAGCGCCCTCAACCGGATCTCGACCACCGGGACGCTCGGCTCGGACATCACAATAAGTGGTCAGAGTCAGCCGAACTCCATCACCAAGGGGGCCGACGAGAACCTGTGGTCGACGGACACGACGTTCAACGTCATCAGGCGAACCACACCAGCCGGTACGACGACCAGCTTCCCGGTGCCAAGCGCCTTTAGAGATGGTTCCTTGTACGCAACGTTCGGCATCACCAGCAATACGGACGGAAATCTCTGGTTCACTGAGCAGGCAGCCAACAAGATTGGCCGGATCACCCCAGCGGGCGTCGTCACGGAGTTCACGGTGCCGACCCCGAATGCTGGCCCGGCGGAGATCGTTAGTGACTCGGACGGGAACTTGTGGTTTACCGAGAGCGTGGCGGGCAAGATCGCCCGGCTCACCCCCGCTGGAGTATTCAGCGAGTTTGCCGTCCCGACCCCGAACAGCAGCCCGCAGGGCATCGTTATTGGGCCGGACAACAACATCTGGTTCACGGACAGTGGGACGAACAGGATTGGGGTGCTCCGGCGCTGAAAGTGAACATTACCCTGGAGTCAAAGCGTTAATCGCCTGTTCTCCTCTCGCCCGCCCTGGGCGACGCGCCGGGGCGGGCTCCTTATTACCTAGACTGACATCTTGCAGTTTTGGGAAAGGACGTCTGGAACGCACTTTTGGCCCCATAGTGGGGTGTGAACCCAAAAGAACCGCGTTCCAGACGGCTCTATTCTGACATCCTGCAGCACGCCCTCAAGACCGCGCAGGACTGGTGGCGAGCGTCACCCCATCCGCGTCCCCGGCTGGAACTGCTGGTSGACCTGACGAGCTTGGAAAAGACCGGCCAGTTCGCTGAACTGGCCGATTGGGTCCACACTTACCACGGYGCCCGGGGGGTCCACCTGGTYGTRCTGTACCTGTGCTGCGGGGAGCTGCGGCTCCCTTGGGCTTTTCAGATCTGGCGAGGGAAGGGCAAGGCGTCCCCCGCCCAACTCGCCCTGAAKTTGCTYCGGACCGTCCCAGCCACGTGACTGAAGGGCAACCGTCGGCCCCGTCTGCATGCAGACGGGGGGTTCGAGAGTGCCGAGTTCATTCGGGGTGTCCTCGCCCATGGCTTGGACATCRTGGTCGGAGTGCGCTGCTCTCGGAAACTGGAGG
>NZ_LMOM01000069.1 GCF_001424185.1 Deinococcus sp. Leaf326
CCACTCGGCGTCCGTCAGATCGTTCGGATAGGCAGATCGGGACATGGGCGTATCACCTCAGCCCAATCGTCCACCTTTGTTGCTGCGGGAAAAACCTGCACCAGCACGTTTTTCAGACGCACTTTATTGAGAACGGCATAGCTTGGAGTCAATCTGGGAAGCTACCCCACTTACTCGCAGAGCGCCGAACGTCTTGCAGAAATTCAAACCTACGCAGTTCTCAATAATTGTGGGGGGTTTCCTCCTGTGACTGGCGAAGAAGAACGCCTGAGTGTCCCCACCGGCTACAGCTCCAGTACCGACATCATCGTGTCGTTCACTCAGGCAGAAGCGTGGGCGGTCGGGGCTGGGGTGCTGTGCCTTGCCTTGACCGCCTTCCTTCGCCGCCCGGAGTGGGTACGCTGGGCATTGCTGGCTCCCGGCTTGGCCCTGACTGTGAGGGCGCTGCGATGAGCGAAAGCCGGACGGTGCCGGTCGTGATCGTGAGCACAGATCACGCTTTCCCGTGGCGCGTCGGGGCAGGTGTGGGCTGCCTGCTACTGGCCTTCCTCTTTCGCTGAACCCTGCCGGCCTGGGCGCGCTGGGCACTGATCACAGTGGGCGTGGCCCTGATCGTAGGCGGCTTCCTGCTGTAACCAGCGAAGGAAGAACATGATGGAATCCGCCTCAGACTTCCTGTCCCTTCCGCTCTTTCACGTGCTATTGCCTTGGCTGCTGGGTGCGGCGTGGGTGCTCGTGCTGGGCTTAACCTGCCTGATCGTGGCCCTCTACTGTCACCCATCACTAACCGACCGAGTGCGCTGGGCACTGCTGATAGTAGGTGTAGCCCTGATCATCGGAGTCTTGCTGCTGTAACCGGTGAAAGGAAGACCAGATAAGTTCCCCTGCCAGGTCCACCTCAATTACAGACCTCCTCGTATCGTTCGTGTCAGCAGAAACGTCGATGATCGTCGCTAGCTAGGGTATTTTGCTTCGTTCTGGCCGCACTCCTTCCGGGGTCTCCCAGCGGTCGGAGGTCAAATAACTTGTTGGGAACTGAGCGCTCAGGATTGGGTAGGGGTAGTCGTAAATGTAGAATAGATCAACTGATTTAAAAAGGTAAGCAGTGTAATTTCACTAGTATCTAGATCTGCCAAGGTCCTATACTGCGACGATGAACCAACACGCCACCACGTTTTGTCCTGTGTACCGGGCCATCGGGGTGTTGCAGGAGAAATGGATGCTGCACATCGTGCGGGCACTGCTGAGCGGCGACCGCGGCTTCAACGTGCTTTCCCGACTGGTTGGTGGGTGCAACAGTGCCACCCTCTCGCAGCGCCTAGAACAGCTTGAAGGTCTGGGCGTCATCAAGAAGGCCACCGACACTGAGATGGCAGGGAAACTGGCCCGCAGCATTTACAGCCTGACTGATGCCGGACGTGAATTGCAGTCGGTCATCGACGCCATCGATACTTGGGCGCGTGTCCATCTGCACGATTCAGCAGCGCAGGTCACTGAACCCCTGGAGATGCTGGCGCGGTAACGAACCAAGCTCACGTTCGGCTTGGAAGCAATCACGGCTGATTTGGTCTCCAGCCTGCTCTGTGCCCCTATAAACACAGACTCAAGACGTTGAGGAGAGCGGCCGGGGCAGCGTTGGCGGCTTTGTTGAGACCGAAGAGGGCCATGATGCCGGTGACGATGCGCAGCGCGAAGGACTTTTTATTCATACGGTGGGGGGTACGCGGTGTCGGCCGTCAGGACGAACTGCGTGAGGGGAACAGCCGCTGGGGGGACGCAAAGACACCTTCAGAGACGATCTCGGCAAGACCAGGGAGGCTGCGGGCCACTGCCTGTGGGCATCGCTGTGGGCTACATCTTGTCCCGTAACCGGGTCAGGATCTGCGCCAGTATGCGGGCGATGTTTTCCGTGTCATGCACGGGCACAGCGGTTCCGAACAGTGCCTCCCAGATCGCCTGTCCCTGGATACCCTCCCCAATCAGGAGGGGAACGATGGTGCGGTTCTCCCGCTGCTGCTCGGTGAGGAGCAGGCCACAGATGACGCGGTCGTACGCCACGAGTTCGCCGTCGCAGATGATCGCGATGACCTCCCGCTCGTCTGGTCGACGCTCACCTGCCAGGACGAGTCGGAGTGCACTGGAGAGCAGAGTCCCCCCCCTGGCCTCCAGGCCGGCGATGGCGTCCACGCTCTCCGCCCAGGGCATGTCCAGGGGCACAGTCTCGTAGGCCTTGTAGTCGAAGCTGACGACCTGCAGGCGGCTGCCGGCGAGATTCGCTGCACGGGCCAGCATCAGGGCGGCTTCCTGTGCAGCGTTCAGGCGAGCAGAAAGGGGGCGGGGCGGTCCTCGCCGACCTTGCGGCCGAAGTATTTCTCCGCGCCCTGCGGGTAGCGGTCGAACCGGAACCGGCCCTTGCTGCGGTGGGGCGTGGCATGTGCCGGGCGGATGGGCGGAGCGAGGATGCGGGTGAGGTGCCGAGCGTGGACCTCGATGCGGTCGAGGATCTCCTGCGCACTTTCGCGCCGGCCGAGATCGCGGGCTGGACCAGCGTGATCCGATGCCCCCTGGCTGGGGTCTTCGCCTGGGGCGGGTGGGGGCGGCGCGGGAAGGGGGACCTCTCCCCTCCCCTGCTGGGACGGCCTCTGTTCGTTGGC
The DNA here is from genome assembly GCF_001424185.1 of Deinococcus sp. Leaf326. Lineage (NCBI taxonomy): Bacteria > Thermotogati > Deinococcota > Deinococci > Deinococcales > Deinococcaceae > Deinococcus > Deinococcus sp. Leaf326. Next base: position 2,655 of record NZ_LMOM01000069.1, read on the forward strand.
GTCCTCCTCGTCTGAGGCAGTCGTCGTGGTCCCGGATGGCTCTGTATCGGTCTCATGCGCCTCGAGCGCCTCCTCCTGTTCAGAATCTCCCGCTTCAGTGCCCGCCTCGTCCTCGGCCTGTTTGGGATCGGGGGTCTCCCCTCCCCCATCGGCATCCTCCGTTTCTTTGCTGTCGCCCGGTTCCCCAGTCCCTTGCGGTTGCCCCTGCTCCTCGGGTTGTTCCTCGCTAATGCCCCCACCATCCGCACTCAGCTCCGGTCGGGCCTTCGGGGGTTCACCCGCGGGCGGTGCAGGGCGCAAGGCCAGGATCTGCGCTGCCAGACGCTCGACCCCGTCGCGGGTAGTGTCCCAGGCTTCCTCGACGAGTGGCCGCGCCTGTTCCCAGGCCTCCTGATCCTGCGCCTGGATCTCGGAGGGGACGTCAGGCCGGTCATGGCTCCACCGCTACCGCAGGCACGCAGTCATGAAGTCGATCGGCTCCGGGTTCCCCTTCAGCAGCATGGCATCGCCGAGGAAGTCGAAGTCGCTGCAGAGCTCCGGGAAGCGCCGCATGACGAGGCGCTCCATGCGCTCATCCTCCAGAGCATTCCAGAGCCAGCCCAGCTCGCCGGCGGGCTTGCTCGCGCTGAAGACGACGTGGCCGGCCTCGTGCGCCATGATGGCCCGCAGCAGCTGCGTGCGTTGACCATGCGGCGTCTGGGGGTCGAAGCGCACGCCCATGGCCGGAACGGGGATCAGGTCGGGGTTCAGGAGGACGCGGCACTGCTCGGGGATGACTCCAGCGATGAGATGGCCGCGCTGGAGTTCGAGGCGGAAGTCGCGGCGGCGACTGACCAGGCGGAACAGCTGCTCGATGTAGCGTCGCCAGGGGAGCTGCTGGTGCCAGGCGAGGGTGGGGAGGGTGATCATGCCAGACGAACATCCCCAGCCGGGCTGGGGGAGGGATGTTTCGTGCGAGTTTCAGGACGTGGGGGTGCGTCGCAGACGTGGACAGGTCGTGCTGGTGCCCAGCCAGGGTGAAATGGCCAGACACAGGCCGACCATAAAGACCATGAAGCAGGCGCTCCCTCCAGACTCCCAGAGCCACAGGGCGCCCAAGCTCAGGAGCGTCAGGCCGGCGCCGGTCACGCTGATCTGGCCGACGGACCAGCCCCTTCGCTGGAAGAGCAGAGTAAGACCAGCAGTTAGCAAGACTATTGCGCTGATCTCGAACACGCCGTGGAGGATCTGCTTGATCGGGAAACGCTGATCGGCAAAGAACAGTCCCGGCCAGGTCAGGCCGTGGAGGATTTCCGGCTCCGGGAGCATGGTCAGGCCTCACAGGAGTGCACCGAGGATCAAGTGCAGTAGCCGGTGATGGCTCGCCTCTTGACCTTCCAGTCGCTGGAACGCTTAGCGTGCAGGGGTATGCAAGGACGACTGATCATCTCCCGTTTTGCTCTCCTCACCGGTCTATCGCCCAAGACGTTGAGGTATTACGACGAGATTGGTCTTTTGCAACCCCGCTGGGTGGAAGAGACCACCGGGTACCGGTACTACAGTGCTACCCAGATCAACCTAGGGATTCGCATCCGCCAGTGGCGACAAATGGATCTACCCCTCGAAAGTATTCGGCAGATACTTCACTCCCCCGCGCAGGCAAATGAAGTTCTGAGGCAACACGAGCAGCGCCTCCAACATGAGATTGCCACTCGCGAACGCGCGCTCCTTTCCCTCTACACCTCACTTCAGGAGACCCCTATGGACTACCGCCTTGAACACCTCCCCACTCTTCAGACGCTCAGCATTCGTACCCTGCTCCAACCACCGCACTATGACGTCATTCCAGAGGCGCTTCAGGAATTGATGGAGTACAAGAACGCCCAGGGATACCACCTCGCCGCCCCCAGCTTTTTCGTTCACCACAACGAAGTGGAAGGTGAAAAGGGCGTAGTCGAGATCTGTCTTCCAGTAACAGGTCATGTTGAGCCTCAAGGACGGATCGAGGTGTGTACCTTTGAGGGTCGCCCGGCATTCATCGGGCGCTTCGTAGGCCCATATGACAAAACAGGGGCGGCATACACCGCTGTGGTTGAGGAGGCGGTACGGCGAGGTCTAAGCATCACGGGGAGCACGGCCGAGATCTATGTGAAGAGCGTACCCCACACCCCTGACCCCAACGCCTATGAAACCGATATCGCTTTTTTCCTTCAACCAGACTGATCGGATGAAGCTCCCCGCTTCCGCATTCCTGAATCCGGTGAGCTGACCGTCGTTCGCTAGGCGCCAACACTACTCACCACAGCTCTTGACCTGCGCACAGATCATTCCCAGGTACTATGTTCTGCTCGCCCGGAGAGTTGCGATGGGCTCAGGCCACCTGTAGGGCATCAAGCACCTGCTCTCTGAGGGCACTCAGGAGCGCTTCCTTCACGGCCTCCTCAAGGGCGCCCGTGTGGGGCTCGCGTGGGCAGCAGTAGGGCAGGGCCACGGTCTCGAAGGCTTCCATGAACGCGACCGCGAGTTCTTCTCCGTCGTCGACCAGGGTCCGGACTTCCTTGATGAGGGCGATGGTCTTGCGGGCGTCCAAGGCCCGGAGGGGCAGTGCTCCTGGGGTGCTCATCGCCTGTCGGGTGACGAGCTCGGCCTCGAAGGCCACGTTCGCAATCTGCTCGTCACCCGCCACCTGGAGGTAGAGGGCACGCGCTGTCCGCTCGTCGGCCTCCCGGTACTCGAGCGTCAGGTCGATGCGGCTGAGAAGCGCACCGTCCAGCCGGTCTGCGGTCTGGAGGTGATCCTGTCCGAGGTTGGTGGTCATGACCCAGGTGAGGTTCTGGACGGGGCAGGCCAGGTGATCACCATTGGGCAGAGGGAGCAGGTAGTGGCGCTCTCCCCCACTGAGCATCTCTTGTGGGATGCCAACGGCCAAAGCTTCAGCGGTGCTGATGGCGTCGAGCGCCCCGATGAGGACGTTGAGGGTTTCAGGCAGGTACCGGAGCACTTCGTCGATCAACAGCAGGGTCGGTTTTTTCGCGGCCAGCAGGAAGGCGCGGCTGATGGGACCATCCACCCACGCCGGCCCCTTAGCGGTCGGGTAGACCGCCCCGATGAAGTCACGGTCCTCGACCCCAGGCGATCCCTTGGCGATGACGAGGTGCAAGCCTTGCTCGACGGCGACCTGCTTGCTCGTTTCCGTCTTGAAAGTGCCGGGTGGGCCAACGAGCAACGCCACGCCGCCGCGCCGGGTCAGCCGGGTGAGGCGGTCGCGGTGGGTCGTTTGGGGCCGGGCGCGGAGCGGCGGATGGATCAGGGTCGCGAGATTGATCTGTGGCAGCGCCTGGGTATTGAAGTCGGTCTCCAGGGTCGGGTCGCCGTCCTGAGTATCGCGGAGCGGCGGATGGATCAGGGTCGCGAGATTGATCTGTGGCAGCGCCTGGGTATTGAAGTCGGTCTCCAGGGTCGGGTCGCCGTCCTGAGTATCGAGTCCGAAGGAAGCGCTGCGCTCACTCATCTCGGCATCCAGGGTGTCGGTCAGGGTCATCAGGGCGAATTTGACGTCCTTCACCCCAGTGGACTGACGCAGGACCGTCGCCGGCATGGGATAGGACAGGCCCTGGCGCTTCAAGACGCGGATGAACGCCCCCAGCGCCCGCGCTGTTTCCGGCAGGCGGTCCGGGAAGAGCAGGGCTTCGGCGAGCGCGGCCAGGGGGGTGGCGCGAAAATGGACCCTGGTGGCCATGACGTAGGTCGTGATGACCTCGCCCGGACCGGGGCCACGCACGGCCACCTGGATATCCGAGGTGCGCGCGTGGAGACGCAGGTGGCCCTGCCGGCTGGCGAACAGCTGGGTGTCACCGCTCAACAGGAGGAAGACGGCCTCTCCCAGACCGTGGCTGTAGTAGCTGAGGTCTCCCTGGCGCCGCGGTGCCCGGGCCTGGGGAGGAATTTCCTCGTTCGCGTCAAAGTTCGTGAAGGACGTTGGCGTACTGTCCGCGCGGGCGGCAAGCTGGAGATGGGCTTCGATTCGGTTCATGCTGCTCTCCTCTGCCCGTAGGGCGAGGGTGCCCGGATCAGGCCCCCTCTGGAGTGGATTCAGAACGGGAGGTCATCCTCGGGCCTGTCGAGAGGCTGCTGGGAGGGCGGTGGTGCGGATGGGTGAGGCCGGTGTGGTCGGCTCGTTTGGTGGTCGCGCTCGCGGAGGTGCTCGCAGACGGCTTGGAGCGTCCCGCTCGGGAGGGTCAACGTGGGATGTGAGACGCGGAGCTGTTTCAGGAGATGGGCCGTGTCGATCAGGTCCTCGACGGTGTGGGTCACGCTGCTGATGTTCACAGAGCGGTACAGCCGTTTGGGAAGATGGCTTTTGATTAGGGGGGCCCACTCGGGGCTGCTGAATGGTGCGGCCGCCAGCGTGAGGGGGGCGGGACTGATGGGCCGCTGAACCGTGGCTGTGAGGGTGGGAAGGGCGTAAAGCGGGGGGCCACCGTGACCTGTGCGCCGAGACTGGCCGCGAGGCGCTGAGCGGCCAGACGTTCTCCCAGCGCCTCGACCAGCCAACGGAAGTCCAGCTTGGGGGGAACGTTCATGCCCGAGTGAGCGGGGACGCACCGGAGTACGGCCGCTTTCAAGTCGGGGGAGGTCATTCCACTGCGGTGGAGTGCGCAGGCGAACGCCAGGCGATCACTGTCTGTGAGGAGGCGCGTGGCGTCGGTCAGAGGGCCGACCAGGTGGCGCAGGTAGGGTTTGACCCTCCGTTGGCCGTGCCGGAGCAGGCGGGGGTCGGCCTCGTGGGTGGCCTCGAAGTCTTCGAGCAGGATGGGGACGGCCAGCAACTGGGGAAAGCAGATGGCGCGCAGGAGGATGCACATATCCGTCTGGCGAGTGGCATAGGTCTTCAGGTGCCGGAGCTGGGCCAGGTTGAGCTGCCGCCTGGCCAGATTCCAGACCAGGGCGCGGAGCAGCTGGTGCGCCTTGGGGCTGAGCTGCTGAGAACTGCGCAGCCGGTCTGTGGAGAGGGTGCAGACGTAGCCCTAGGGCAGCAGAAAAAGACGGTCGCCCTTGAGGCGCAACTGCGGCCGCCTCGTGAAGGTGTGGGGGAATCTCTGGATGGCCTGCCTCATAGGACGGGGCTTCCCTGCGGTACCCCACCGCAGGGGAGGGTGCGCAGCAGAGGGTGCGTCTCTGACCGCGCCGCCCTCTCCCCTGCTCTAGCCCGGGCTCAGAACGGCAAATCCTCCTCCAGCACCGGGTGAGTGGGATGGTTGGGGGGAAGAACCACAAGGCCGCCTTCCGGAAGCTGCCGCAGATCGGTGGTCTTCACGCGTAGGCCAGTCAGCTTCAGGGACAGCGCGGCCGTCTTGAGATCGTCGGCCGTCTGGGGAGACCGGTTGTGGTCCAATTTGTACTGGACGACCTGCCCCTTCCCGACGTCCAGACACAGCTGAGGCAGGTTCAGGGCATCCCGAGCCACCACAAGGATGACCTCGCCGCATAGGGCGGCCCGCGCGTAGCTCGACACGCAGTTGTGCAACCCCTCGCTCGTCTCTATGAGGTCGTGCGTCCACGCCACCCGGCGGAACTGCAAGAGGCCGAACGTCGGACACAGTAGGTTCTGATCCAGAACCGCGAAGCGCTCGTCGGTCGCCGAGGGAATCTGGCGGTTCTCCTGCTGAAGGCGGCGATGGATCCGGGCGAGCGTGTCATGGACCTCCCGCAGGGTGCCCCGCGGCGGCATGAAGTCCGGGCGATGGATCCGGGCGAGCGTGTCATGGACCTCCCGCAGGGTGCCCCGCGGCGGCATGAAGTCCGGTTGGGTGACGTGAATCTCTTCCAGCAGATGGCGGGTGTCCCGGAGATGCATGATGACCTGGCTCAGATCAAGGCCTCCAATGCGGAACTGGCGTCTGTGGCGAGCCTGCGCCTTGAGTGGGAGCGGCTGAGCAAGGCCTCGCCCCCAGCCCCGGTTCTGGGCGGCACCGACAGACACAGGGGGACGAACCCGAGGGGGGAACAGGGCGCGCTTGAAGGCCGGGGCCACGTTGATGCGGTCGCGTTCCGAGAGACCGTGCAACAGTCTCTCCGCAGCGACGCGCTCGCCGACTTGCGTGATGAGCCACTTGAACTCCAGTCCATGAGGGACCGCCCCAGCAGAGTCGGTGGGGATATGTCTGAGGATGGCGGCCTTCAGATCAGGCGAGGTCAAACCGCTGCGGTGAAGGGCGCGGGCGAACTCCAGTCGGTCCAGACCGGTGATGAGGTGAGTGGCGCGCGGCAGATCGCCGATGAGGTGGCGCAGGTAGCCTTTGACGCCGCCCTGATAGCGCAGGAGACGGCGGCGTTCCGTGGCGGTCGTGAACTGGGCATGCTGAAGCAGAACGGGAACAGTGAGGAAGGCCGGGAAGCGGATGGCGCAGAGCAAGGTGCTGAGGTCAGGGTTCCGGGCGGTGTAGGCCTTCAGGTGGCGGAGTTGGGCGGGGCTGAAGAGGGCGTGGGCGAGTTCCCAGGCGAGGTCGCGTGCGCCCTGTTCGGCCTCGGGGCTGAGTTGGACTTCGCGGGGGAGGCGGCCTGCGCTGATATTCCAGATGCGCCCCTGGGCGAGGAGGAGCAGGCGCTTGCCCTTGAGTTGGAGCCGCGTGCGCTCCTGCACCGTGGTAAAGCGGCAGAACGGTGCGGGGGCGTACGCGCCGGTGCTGGGCAGTCGGCTCGTGGCGCTGAAGCAGGTGGTCAGTTCGTAGAACTCCCGGACCCCTGGGGTGAAGGGATGATCGCGCAGGCCAGTGACCTGGATGACATGCGGAAAGAGGTGCACTTTGAGGGCGCGGGCCTGGTGTTCTGCGGGGATGCGGGGCGCGATGTGCTCGGCGAAGAAGGCCTGCATCTCGGGGGAGAGCGCGGTGACGGGGCCGGTGAAGTCCGTTAGGACCTGAAAGGCCTCGTGGGGCGCAGAGGCAGTGGGATGCATTCCTGGAAGCCGCCTGCGTAGCGGATCCAGAGACATTGCACGTCCTGGGCATTGCCCTGGTCCTCGTGACCGGTCTGGCCGTATGTGAGGAACCAGAGGACGCGGCGGGGACCGTCGTGGCGTTGCGCGGAGCGCTCGGCACGGCTCTGACGGGGGCGTGGCCTGGGGAAGTTCACTCATGGGGTCGGGGGTCCCTGTGGCGCGGAGCGCCGCAGAGGAGGGGCAGCCTCTCCAGAGAACAGGCCCGTCTCCGTGCGGCAAGCCGCGAGAGTGAAGAGGGTGTACCTAAAAAACAGCCCACCGCGGCAGGAGCCGGGTGGGGCAGGGTGGAGGATCAACTGTCGGCGTCGATGACCGGGAGGCTGGACTGATTCGCCTTGGCGCGGCTGGTCTGGTCGATGCTACCGTCCTGTTTGCGGATGACCGCCAGGTTGCTGATCGGCACCTGCATGAAGTACCCACTGGTGAGTTCCAGCTCGTCCGTCCCGGGGGTCAGGGCGCGCACTTGATAGCTGGCGCGTGTCAGGCGGCGAATGCTGGTATCGGCAACCGTAGGGGGTGGCGAGTACCAATGGTAAGCGGCGCAGGGTTCTGTGGGGAGGTGCCTTTGCCGCAGGGGCAGCTCCAGATGCCGGTCGCGGCGGCGACCTTGGGCGCATTCCGCACGGCCGCTTTGGCGTGGATAAGAGGCTGAGGACAGAACGAAGGCGGAAACGGTCCCATGGCAGACTGAGGTATGCCGCGGAAGAAAGCCGACCCTGAGATCACCCTCACTCCACTTCCAGGCCGAGGGC
>NZ_LMOM01000070.1 GCF_001424185.1 Deinococcus sp. Leaf326
TGTATCTCAACCGCTTGCTGCACTTCTTCACGAAAAACGCGGAATTTCTCGGCCAGCACGGCTATTCATTGTCCTACGCGAGGTGCAACTTCTGAGTGCCCCACTTCCGTCCGGTGATGACCTGTTGTAGAGAGATGACTTATTGTCGAACGTGGTGCCGCTATCTCCGACTAAAACTTTAGTTCCTGTGGTGTCGAGGACTTCGAGGCTGATGACGTTCTTCGGTCCGACGATTGTCATGGTTCTCGTGCCGATGCTGATGTGCAAGTTCAAAAGTCAAGGTAAATTTCATCAAGGCAATGAGACAAACAAGCATCACACCTCTCAGTCAAGGTTTCCTGGACGGAACCTGCGACAAAGCCGTAGCATCTTCACCGAGTCTAACCACATGTCTCGTCTTCTCTTCCGGCTCGGCCAGCTCAGCCGGCAATTCTGGTTCGTCCCCGCGCTCATGACCCTGGCCGCTCTGCTTCTCGCCGAACTGGGGATTCATTTTGAGGAACGCTACGGGGTTCTGCCCAGCCTCTCTTTCGTGTATGGTGGCGGCGAGACAGGAGCGCGCAGCCTACTCTCAGCTATTGCCAGCAGCAGCATTGGCGTGGCGGGCACGGTCTTCTCCATCACGATCGCCGCTCTCTCCTATGCGGCGGGGAGTATGGGCCCACGCCTGCTTGATAACTTTACGCGCGACCGAGGCAATCAGATCACATTGGGGATCTTCATCGCCACCTTCGCCTTCTCGCTCTACACCCTGCGAAGCGTACAAGGCGGAGAAGAAGTTCCCTTTGTCCCGCACTACAACGTGACCTTCGCTCTCCTGTTGGCACTAGGCTGCATTGCCGCTCTGGTGTACTACCTCGCGCACGTCACCGGCAACATCAATATGACCCGGGTCGTCAATCTCCTGCGCAATGATCTCCGCCTCACCCTGGAAGAAGTGACCCGCCCCGACGACGAGGCATCGTACTGCCAGATCCCATCAGAGACCTTCTGGGAGGGCAGCGAGACGTTGCGAGCGACCGCTGGGGGTTACCTGCAGCAGATTGACATTACTGCTCTTGCGGAGCGCGCCGCACAGAGAGGAACTGTGGTGCGTCTTCTGGTCCGGACGGGCGATTATGTCTTCCCGCATATGGCCGTCGCTCAGGGTCAGCCAGCCCTGCCCCCGCGGATGCTCGATACCCTGATGTTGGGGGATGAGCGGGTCTCACGGCAAGACCTCGAATACAGCGTGCGGCAATTGACTGAGGTAGCAGCGCGTGCGTTGAGTCCCAGCACCAACGACCCCATCACAGCTATTGACGTGATTGACCGTTTCGGGGACGCACTATGCAGTCTCCGGGACCGGGAATGGCCCAATGGTTGCCATGTCCACGGCGGTGAATTGCGGTTGATCGTGCCCACGACGGACTTTGCCGGGCTGGTCAATACGATGTTCCGGCCCATCCGGCAATACGGTGCGGGGGACCCAGCGGTGGTCATCCGTTTCCTGGAGGTCGTGAATGAAGTGGCCCTGTGTTTACGTGAGCCGCAGAGACGCCATGCGCTCCTACGCCACGCGGAACTCATGGTGCACGACGCGATGAACAAAATAGAGAATCCTAGTGACCGTGCTGACGTACAGGAGCGCTATGCTCAAGTTCAGGCTACTGTTTCTCTCTCACGTGACCAGTGATTTTGGTCAGTTTCTGTCAAGGCGACTGGTCAGTTCCATCACACTATGGATCAAGTGGGGGTTTCTAAAAGTCTGTACTAATAGGCAGTATTTCTAGAGCCATCTCTATACACTTAATGAGACCCTTCGCCCTCAGCAGGAAAAATAAAAACATCCCCCGCCCTACACAGTTTTGCAAAAGGTGGGGAAAATGGAATGGACTCTTGAAGCCATCGTGGTGCCTGTGAGCGACGTCGAGCGCGCCTGCGCGTTCTACACCACTCAACTAGGATTTGCGGTAGATCACGCTACGCAGGTGACCCCTACGCGGCGAGTGGTGCAACTGACTCCGCCAGGCTCAGGATGCTCCATTGTCTTGGGAACGGGCATGTCAAAAATGTCCCCAGGTTCCTTACATGGACTACAGCTTGTCGTGCGAGACCTACGACTCGCTCGGACACAGCTTGTCGCACGGGGTGTCGATGTAGGCGACATTCGCATTATTGGTGGGAGTGGACCACGGACTGCTGAATCAGAAGAAGAGCTGAACTATGTAGGTTTTTTGTTCTTCAACGATCCCGATGGGAATGGTTGGGCTATTCAACAGATTGATACTCGGCGCTAGCACGATAACGAGACCTAACGACTTGGCACGGGACTTGGCCTCATACCAGGTCGTTGTTCATAGCTGGTGCATAAGACGAGTCTGATCAGCGCACTTATAGAGAAATGACTACCTTGCGAGCAGAAACGCCCTGACGATGCGTCTCAACACCAAGTTGCACGGTCTCCAGACCATGCCCGACGACCTCCGGCTCCGGCGCCGCTCTATACCGACCCGACGCAAGTGCGGCGGGCAGGAAGTCTTCAAAGATCAGCTGTCCGACTGCGTCATTCATCAGTGACGCACCCCAGATGCTGCTCGTCCGTATACCCGCACGCCTAGCCTTGACCTGTAGGAGTGCTGTGGTAGCTAGCATTTGACTCATCAGTTGAGGAAGCAACAGGGGTGAACGCTTCTTCTGGCTGAGCGGCTCAAACGACACTGGCGTGCTCGCCATCGAGATGACCTTCCGCCCCTTGGAAGCCTGGAGCACTTCGATACAGGCACCTGCAGAACCAGTCGCCAGCGAGAGTGCCCCAGCCAGCGTCTTGTGCTCGCATGCCCTGATCACTTCCTCCACTACATCTTCACGGTGATAGTCGAAGACCTGGCTGGCTCCCAATGACCGGACGTACTCGAAGTTCTGCGGCGAGGCCGTTGTGATGACATCGTAGCCGGCAGCGGTAGCGAGTTGGATGGCATTACTCCCGACACTGGTGGCACCACCCCAAATCAGCACCGTCTCACCCGTAGGGTCCGGAAGAGCAGAGGGATGGCGCAGGCCCAACTGCCCCTCCTGGAACAAGCCACAGGCAGCGGTGGACAGCGCGAGAGGCAGCACAGCAGCCTGCTCGTACTTCAGTTCATCCGGCAAGGGGCAGGCCAGCCGTTCCAACACCACCGCATACGTCTGAAACGCGCCCTCTGCCGGGGAATTGCGGTTCTTTTCAGTGCCCACTGCAAGTGCCAGCACCCGGTCCCCGACTTGGAAGCGGGCGACTCCCGGCCCAACTTCAACGACTTCTCCAGCGAGATCGAAGCCTAGAACCGCAGGGGATTTGAGCCAGGGATAGGCGAAGCGGCCGATGTGGGGAATCAGCCCATCCACTGGGTTGACGGCGACAGCGCGGGTATGAACAACGATTTCCCCTTGACCGGGTGATGTATAGGGCGCTGGAGCGACTTCGAGTGTGGGATGACCCTGAATGTACCAGGCGGCAGTGTTGATCGGCATGGGAAGAGCTCCTTTCCGCACCACAATGATGGCACGGCGTGTCATCACGCTATCCAGTCACGGCACTCCATGTCAACACTTACACTCTCTCCATGGCACGGTGGCAAGCAGGAGCAGGAGATCGACTGGAACAAGCAGCGCTCGCGCTGTTCCTGGAACAAGGCTTCGCGGAAACGACCGTGCCGCAGATTGCGGCGCGTGCCGGTCTGACGACCCGCACCTTCTTCCGTCACTTTGCCGACAAGCGCGAGGTCCTTTTTCGCGCAGACGCGAACGTCCCCATCCTCATCCAGGAGCTGATGGCTGAAGCTGCCTTGAGCCTGAGTCCATTGACGCTGATCTCCACCCGGTTGGGCGGATTTGCCGAGCAGGTCTTCGCGGGGCAACGGGACATCCTGCTCCTCCAGCAGCGGATCATCCAAACGGATCCTGGATTGCAAGACCGGAAACGGCGCAAGATGGCGACTCTCCGAGACGCCATTATTGCTGGCTTCCTTCAGCGCGGTACGGAACGCCTCGTCGCCACAATCGCAGCCGACTTGGCGATGTCGGTGCTCGGAACGGCTCTGGAACGCTGGCTCTCAGCAGATGGGACGACGCCGTTCACGACATATGTTGCTGAAGGCCTTCAAGCGCTTCACGTCTTAAAGGAGCAGGAGCTGTAGAAATTCCCTTTCATAGAAGGCTATCTCTTGGTGCCTGATTATTGATAACGGCATAAGCTGACGTTTGCCTTCGTTCGATTAAACCGAGCAGAGAGCAATTCGGATGGCCTGCATATCCGCAAGGGTGGTGCGAATTGACGTCGTTATCTATCATCGGTACATCAACTCGGTTTTTAATTCTCCGGCTTGCCCCCTATGAACAGCACCCGCGTGAAGGCATAATAGACCCGCTCACTCGGAAAGGTCGCCCGCAGCCGTTCTCGATAGGCAGCCAGAAAGCGCTCGCCATCTCCTTGCGAGAGCCGCGACAGGTAGGGCACGAGCGCCGTGCCGCGTGTCCACTCGACGAGGCCCAGCGCGCCCGGCAGGACGACCGGGTAGACCTTGCTCAGGGCGGTGATGTCCTGTGCCCCCAAGGCATCGAGGAGTTCGGCGTAGGCGGCGGGCGTGAGGACTGGCGAAGCCCCGTGGGCCGTGCCGAAGCGGGTAAAGCCGCCGAGTTCGGCCGCGAACTCTTGGGCCGTCTCGGTCAGCAGGCGGTGGCTGGGGTGGTCGTGATTGGCAGGCACCTGCACGGCCAGCACACCGCCGGGCCGCAGCCTCGCCCACAGCCGTGCGAGGAGGGCCGGGTGGTTCGGCAACCACTGCAACGAGGCATTGGCATAGATGAGGTCGTATTCACCCGTCAGCCCGGCGATGTCACCCTGCTCGAAGCGCAGATTGGGAGTTGCAGGTCCCCCCGCGGCTTGCGCCAGCATCTCGGCGCTGCTGTCCAGTCCCAGCACCTGTGCTGCCGGAAAGCGTTCGGCAAGCTGCCGTGCCTGCTCGCCCGTCCCGCAGCCCAGGTCCACGATGTTATGGTAATCCCTCACCGGAACGAGGGCCTGGAGATCTTGGGCCGGGGCGCTGCGGGCTGCCCGGAAGCGGTGATATTGCTCAGGATTCCACGTCATAGAAGAAGGCTAAAGTGCTAGGGTCGCTCTGTGTGCGTACTGTGGGAGTGACACCTGATAGACACGTAAATGCACACCCCAAACATTGAGCGAGCATAGGTCGTGCTTGACCGAGACTGAGCTTCGGGAGCTGCCCCATTTGAGGATTTATCTTGCCAGAGGGCTGTTAGATTCGAGGGCCGGAACCCAGTCAACGTCATGCAATTGCCCCCTTATCGAACGTAACAGGGTAAAGCTGAAATCTCACGATTGATAACAGCGTAAGTTGACGTTTGCCTTCGTCCACCCTAACCGAGTAGAAAGCAATTCGGACGTCTTGCATGTCCGCAGGAGAGTGCAAATTTACGTCCTTATCAATAAATGTAATGACACGGACCTTTATTTTTTATAGATCACCGCGAACAGGCTGATCTGTATGCTAGAAGCCATCCCAATATTGGCGGCGGGAGAGATTATTTCTCCGTTGTTCAAGAGGAACCGTAGAAGGAACCCCCAAAGCGTGGATAAGGCCCCCCTCTTCTGGTCGGGAGATCGGCGGCGATGAATGGGACGAGAAGCGACCCTGGTAGGCTCATTTGGTGTCCATCCTCTTCCAGCATCGCTTGATGCCACTTCGCGACATGCTTGCTGAACACAAAGCGACTGGTACCGACCCCTTCCAGTGGTACTTGAAGGGCTGGTATTCCCCTCAGTAGATGACAACTTCATTTTTTACTGCTCCTGACGCTGAAAAAGGGCTGATGATCGCCTCCAGAAAGGTCACCAGTCGTTCTGGTTTCCAGCG
>NZ_LMOM01000071.1 GCF_001424185.1 Deinococcus sp. Leaf326
CGCCAGCGTCGCCATTCCACCCTGGGCGACTTGACGCCCCACGAGTTCGAACGGCAAGCTACGGCCGCTTAACTTCAGCTACGCAATATCGGGGCAAACCCAACCCCCCATCCCCACCTCTGAGGCCAAACGAAAAAAGCCCCACCCTGCCCAGGTCGAAGCCAGGGCGGGATGGGGCTTCTCATTCAGGGCAACGCTCCTCCGAACGAGGAACACAGCATAAGCCTTGCTGGACAGTCAATTCAGATATTCACTCCGGTACATCCGGTCCTCCCACTCCAAGTGATCCAGCATGGTATCGAGCCGCAGCAGCACCTCAGCACGTCGACGTTCCAGGAAGGCCGGTGAGGAACCCGTGTCGTTCCAATATCGATCCATCACATGACGAGCGGCGGCCCGAAGCTCATCACTCGTGACGTGCGCGGCGAGAGCGGCCTTAGCGATACGCTCCAAGCGCACCAGGCCTTCAACGACCGCGAAGGAACCAAAGACCTCATCGTCCTGTAGCTCCGTTAAAGCCTCGAGGAATGGCCCATCCATACTGGGAAATGCTGCCAGATTCACAGGTCTGGCGCCTCTGGGTTTTTCTTAGGGCGTTGGCGCGGGCGCCGGCTTCGGCGGCTTGATCACGGCCCGGTACAGATCCTCCAAGCCGCGCACCACGATGCCGTAGACCACTGGTGCTAGCGGCCGCAGCCACAAGGGCAGCCGGGGCACCACATACCGGTCCCAGGCCACCCCGAACAGCAGCCCGACCAGGCGCTCAGCGTTGCCGTCCTGCAGCAGCGGCGCCCCGGCCACCACCGCCTTCGAGACGATCCCCAGCAGCGTGGTGCCCAGCGGGTCCAGCCAGGCCGGCGCCGGACGCGAGAGCGGCACGTCTTCGTACACCCCGGTCTGCGCCACGTCGGTGGCCGTCATCGGCCGCAGTTCCTCGGTCACTGGGGCAGGCGCAGGTAGAGGCCCCGCAGGGACCACCGGGGCGACCGGCAGCTGCGCCTGGGCCAGTTGCCCCATCAGGTCCAGCAACACGTCCGGCGCCACCCCCTTCGCCCTGGCCTGTTCCCGCCGATACGCCATCCACCCAGACGCGACGGCGGCCAGCACCAGCCCCAGCGCCAACCCGGACCACGGCCGGGGCAGCTCGATGCCTGCCCGGCTTGCCACGCCCGAGAGCATCAACGCCCCCAGGCCAGCACCCAGGCCCAGGCTCAACAGGATGACCGCGCCCCCCTGCACCACGCGCCCAGCCTTCGCCAGCACGACCTTCAGCAGCTCAATCAACGCGATCTGCATGAACACGAACGCGACCAGGAACAGCAGTCCCGGCAATCCCAGCCCGGAGATCAGTTGTAACTCCATCACAGCACCTTCCTTTCGTCTTGGCGTTCCTTGGGAACGATCACGACCTTCGGCCGTCCCTGGGCATTGACCCGCAGGTGACCGTCCGCCGTCACGGGGATGCTCAGCACTTGAGAGGTGTCGACCACCCCATTGATGTCCTCCGGGTGGACCCACACCGTCACGTTCCCGGCAGGGGGGGAGCGACTGGCGTGGGCACCGGCTGCGGCGCAGGGGTGGGCTGCCCCTTGCCCATCGCGTCCTGCCAGCTCGGCACTGTCGTCCCCGGCAGCGGGTCGGTAAGCTGAAAATGCATGCCATCCGTCTCCGACCAGCGCCCACCCCAGGTCCAGCCGCACTCCTCCATGCAGCGGACAAAGTCGCGGTCGATCTGCATCTGCGCCGCCGGGATGCCGTAACGGTTGGTGGCCTGGTCGAAGTCCAGTGCCAATCCCCAGGCGTGCACGCTCAGGGCGTTCTGAGGATTCCAGAGGATGTGGCGACCCATGAACGCGCCGTCGTAAGTGTGCAGCCGGGTGTGCAGTCCCCAGCGCCGCACCTCGGCCCAAGTAGCGACGAGGTGCTCGGCTGCAATGCGGTGCACCGTTACGGCGACCGTCTGCCCGGCGTAGCGGGGCCAGCCCGGCAGGCGGGCGATGGGGACCCGCACGAGGTGGCTGCGCGCCCAGGTCGGGTCAGGGACGAAGGCACCGTGCTGGGCGGCGGGCACCTCACGGGGACCGCGCGGGTCACCCAACACGCGCATCAGCTCGGATTGGGCCGGACGGGCGCGGATCGAGTTGGCAAAGTCGAAGTTCACGGTTTCCTCCTGCGCAGACCCAGCTGCGCCTCCAGTTCGGCCACACGCTCTTCGGCCTGGTCCGCGCGGTCGCTGCAGGCCTCGGTGCGGCGGCGCTCGTCATCGAGCTGTTCGTACACGCTCGGGCGCACGGCCAGCGCGATCAGGTAGATGGCCCAGCCCACGTACATGACCAGGAACGAGGTCGGCACCCCCGACACCTCGCCCGTGTAGATAGTCCGCATGATCTGCCCGCTGGTGAAGACGGCGATCAGCAGGCAGATGATCAGGTGCCACCACGGGTGTCCCCGGATCACGAAACCCACGTAGAGGGCAAATCCGCCGATGCCCGCGCGCAGGTAGAGCGCGTTGGCCTCATCGACCTGGACGCGGCCCATGAACTCCGCCACGTCGACCGGGATGACGAAGTAAGTCGTTACGAGGTAGACCAGCGTGCCCAGGAGGGCAACCCAGTGCCACCAGAACCAGCCAGCTGGGTGGAGCCACGCGGGGAGTGCCCGCTTACTTGCTACTTTCGACATCAGAATCACCCTCCTTTCGCTCCTGCACGACGATTTTGAAACCGAGCTTGTTCTCGGAGAAGAACGCGATGGCCTGTGCGGTGGCCTGGGGAATCCACTGCCCGAGCAGGGGACCGACGGCCGCGCCCCCGATGGAGAGCGCGGCCTGCTTGCCGGGGCCGCGCAGGATGGGCCAGATCTCGGGCAGGGCGATGGCGCAGACCACGCCCCCGACGAGGCCGCCCAGCATGGTTTCGGTGATCACGACCCACCAGGGCGTGGGGGTTTCGCCGTTTTTGATCTGCCAGCGGCGCTTGCTGGGCAGGCGGCTGGCACTGAAGACGAGTGCCCAGAACGTGGCCCACAGCAGGGCGGTGTAGTCCAAGCCCGACAGCAGCGGGGTGTGTTCCATGTCGTCTGCTCCTCATTGCGCGCCCCTGGGGGCCTGCGGGACGGGGTAAGTTTTGCCGCTCGCGGCGTGCCAGCGCACCTCCCAAGTGGGCATGACACCCGAGCCTGGGGGGTAAGGGACGGTGAGGACTGGACGCTGGGGCGTGAGCCGGTAGGTGCCCTGCTCGGGCAGCATGCGGCCACTGGCGAGGTTGGACAGGGAGATGCGGGCCTCACCACCCTCGGGGCAGCCCTCACGCAGCTCGACGACGATGCGGCGCAGGCGGGTGTCGGGGTCGGCCCACATCGGCCAGGAGACGGGGAAGTAGGCGGCTTTGACGAGGCAGAAGTGGGGAGCGGCAGGGGGGAGCTTGGGCGGGGCCGCTGCGCCCGCACAAAGGGCCAGCCCCAGCGCGAGCGCGGGCAGGAGCGGGAGTTTGAACATGCATGCACCTCGGGGAATTGGGCGGGAATGAAGACCGCCCTAGGCCGGGTGCTGGGGCGGGATAAAGGTCAGGTGAGCCTGTCTCTTTGGGGAGTGGCCTCAGCTCTCCGTGGGGGCCTCGCTGGCCGGGGCGAGCTCGACCACCTGGGGCGCGGCCGCCTGCGGCTGGATGGTGCCGGGGTCGTCGCTCCAGCCGCAGCCGCCAGTGGTCGGGTCGCACAGCCAGTAACCGGAGGGCTGCTTCGTGCAGCGTTCAGTGCAGAGGTCGCAGCGTCTAGGAAGGACTGGTCGTGGCACGGTCTCGGATCTCCTGTTGGTAGGCGAGCAGGCTGGCGGCCTCCTCCTCGATTTCCTGGGCGGCCTGAACCTTCCGCAGGGCCAGGGCGCGGGCGTGCAGGCTGTACCGCTCGGCCAGTTCCGCCCCGATCTCGTCCATCTCTGCCCGGTCCGCCGCTCGGGCCTGGGCCGCGGGTAGGGCGGCCTCCAGCTCGGCGTCCGTCGGCTGGGGAACGGGGAGGGTCCAGGCCGTGAGGTAGACCGCCTCCCCGACCTGGAGGAGCGCGGCGCCCGGGTAGAGTCAGCGCAGCGCCTGGGCCTCCTCGGGCATCAGCGTGCGGCCCTCCGGCAGCGTGCTGCGCACCTCACGCACGGGCTCGGGCGTGGGGATGTAGTCGATCATTGTCCGTACCCCCGATGGACCGTCAGCAGGCTGTCCACGCCGACCGTGTAGTTCTGATCACACGAGAGGTCGAACCACAGGTTCTGCCAAGCGTGGAGGGGGATCGTCCCAGTCATGGTCACCGTCTCGTCGCCGCCGCGCAACACGCGCTTGTGGGCCAGGAGTGCGCCCACTCCGAGGCGCTGTGGGGTGGTCGTCAGGACCGCTCCCGCCTGTCCACCCTTCACCACGAGTTCGAGGGTGTAGTGGTACAGCCCCGGCCCCAGCTCAGTGTTCCCGCGCGCGCTCTCGGCCGGCTTATAGCTGTGGTCCGGCTGGCCCCGGCCCGTGTTGTCCATGACAGCGCGGTTGATCGGGAAGCGCGCAGGAAGGCCGCCCGTGACCGGGAAGTCCCCGATCGGGCCAGCAATCATCAGCCCCGTCAGGTCGGTCGAGGTCAGCGCATAGCCCTTGCCCACGACCAACGGCTGGAAGGCCTCAGCGGTGTCGTAATCCCAGATCAGCTCGCCCGAGCCGGTCGGCTTGGGAATGACCCACTCGGCGCCGTTATGCGAGATGGTGTCCGTGATCTGGAAGGGCGTGTTGCCTGCGTCCTCGTTGGGGATGTACCACTGGATGGTGCCGGCGCTGTAGACCGCCGTGCGGATGTAGAGCCAGTAGTACCCGTCCGCGTTCTTGTAGACGCGGAAGCCCATGCTCTCGCCCCGGTTGCTCAGGCGCCGGTTCCCGTGGACCTCGAGGACCGGCACGATGTCCCCGCCGCGCACCCCGAACGAGGCGAAGATGCGGCTGGTCTGCGTGTTGGCCGTGTTCCCGAAGTCCGACTGCCCCGTGATCTGGAAGACCACGCTGGTGCCCTCACCCGGCGAGTTGGGCTCGTTCGGGACGTTGTTCAGGCGGAACGCCCGGTACCAGCTGAAGCCTTCCAGGCGCTTACCCTTCATCGTGGGGATTTCCAACGCGCTCAGGCGGCCGTCGTGGTTATCGAGCTTGGCCTCGTTGGCGACCGGCTTGCGAGTATCTTCCCCATCTCAGACCTCCTCGACCGGGGGCGGCGGCGTGGGCTGGGCGAGGGTGCGGTACTCGATGCACAACTGCGCATCTACCGCACCCTCCCGCACGACCCGGTAGGCGAGCAGCTCCCGCCCCCGGATCTCCTCGGAGTCCCCGGCCGAAAGCAGTGGCGTCTGCGCCGACGCCTCGCCGCCGATGCTGCGCCGGATCGTGCCCGAAACCACATGCACGGTTGCCTCATGGAACAGGACGTTGGTCGGNAGTGGCGTCTGCGCCGACGCCTCGCCGCCGATGCTGCGCCGGATCGTGCCCGAAACCACATGCACGGTTGCCTCATGGAACAGGACGTTGGTCGGAATATTCGCCGCGACCGCTGTGACGGTCACGAAGGACGTGTAGCACCCCGTCACCTCGGGCGGCCGGACGTGCAGGCCTTCGATACCCGGCCTGGGCTGCCAGGGTGCCCACCGAGGCGCGCACCTGCCCGAGCGTGGCCTCGCGCGCTGTCCGGGTCACTCCCGCCCCCACCCTCGCCCCCGCCTGCGCTGCTGCCCACCAGCCGCACCGGCAGCGGCTCGTCATCCGACACCTCCGTCGCCTTCCCTGGCTGCGTTCGGCTCCGCACCAGGAGCAGCACCGAACTGCCGTTAAACGCGTTCAATAGATCTCGTACAAATCCCATGCTTCACCTCACCCGGCCATGAAAGACGGCCCCCACCGGACCGGGTCGGTGGGGGCAAAGAAGGCGAGGCCTCTGTTTGTGAAGACGGCCGTCGCAACGGCCCGTTCTGGGCTGCGCGGTCAACGCGCTCTGGATCACAGGCGCCAGCTTGCCCTCAGCGTCGCTGTGGCCCTGCTGGTCCGGATGAGTCCCGTCCGTGAAGGTCGTGACCCAGCCCGTGGTGTCGACGTACTGCGCCCGGTTCCCCGCCGCTGCCACGGCCGCCTGGATCGCGCCCGCGTAGACGCCGTTGAACGGCAGGAGCGCGAGGATCTTAGCATTGGGGTAGCGCGCCTTCAGAAGCGTCAGGAGACTCGTGTAATCCGCCTGGAAGGCCGCATCGCCGATGCCGCGCCCGGCGTCGTTGGTGCCCAGGTTGACCGTCACGACCTTGACCTGGGCGGCGTAGCGACCCGGATCGGGGCGTAGCGCGTAGTAGAAGAGCTGGTTCTTCAGGGCACCAGGCACCCCGCCGCTGCCGAGAGCGGGCTTGGGCTCCGGGGAGGCCTGCTTTTCCCCGCGGCGGGCACGGCGGTCCCGGTTCGTGTCCGACACTTTCTTGGGCGGTTTCTTCGCGGTACTTCTGTTGGGGCTCATCTTGTCCTCTCACTGACCAGTGCGGCCCGGTAGGCCGCCCAGGACGAGTAACCGGCCGCCTGGGCGAGGGTGTCATAGATCACGGGCAGGGCGCGCTTGCGGCCCTCAGCGCGGGCCACGTCGCGCTGCCGCTTGGCCTCGCGCTTCACCGCGCTCACGGTGGGCCGGGCCGGCGCGGGGGCAGGGGCAGGCTCAGCCTCCACATCCCAGGTCCGGAGCCAGGGGCGGGGGCCCGTCACGGCTCCTCGCGCTCCAGATCCGGCCGGCGCACCCAGCCGAAGCGGCCGAGCTTCTCGTACCACGTCTCGCTGCCCTTGACCGACTCCCGGTACGTCGCCGTGTCGGTTTCCGGGTCATAGCCCTCAAGGGTCAGCTCGCGCCGGTTGATCTGCTGAGAGTCGCCCTGGTAGCTGACGTGCTCCAAGGTGCAGTTACGGGCCTCCGGGTCCTCGGCGCTGCGCGCGATCTTCGCGCTGTACACGCGGTGCTCGATGTCGGCCACGCCGGGGCGCGGGCCCTTGCGCCGGATCTCCAGGTGCAGGACACCGTTGAAGGTCGGGGAGGGGGTGGGGTCAGTCATGGTTTGGGGTCCCATTGCTTGCATCCAAAGTCGCTCGGGGTAAGGGGCAGGGGCTGCATGTCGGTCGCCAGCAGTCCGTTGGCCGGCGTGATCGTGAGGTTCAGCAGGCGCAGGCGCCCGCAGTTGCCCAAGCCGCTCGGTACCCCGTGTGCCCGGGTCGTGGCGCCGCGCACGGGGGCCGCATACTTCTGCGGCGACCACCACGCGCAGTACTGGCAGCTCTGCGGTGCCGTCTTGACAAACGGGATGATCTTTGAGGTACCCGCCATCAGTGCCGTCCCAGTTGGGTGGGAGCAGGGCTGTTCCCGGCGCGCATCTGCCCTATCCAGATCAGAGCGTACAAGCGACGCGGCGGTAGGCCGGGTACCTCGCTCTGCTCCGGCATATGGCATGGAGGATATGTCGAGCTCCAGAATTGGCCGCACGACACCCTGACCCTCGGCCGCGTTCAGCGCGACTCGCACGTGTTCCACACGGTGTCTTCCGTGATGGAGGGCGACGAGGTAACCCTTGGAGAGGGCAAAACGCTGGCAGATCGAGTCCCTCTTTAAGGAGAGCAAGCATCGGTTTGGGCTGAACCGCTTTGCCCTGTGGACCGCGCGAGGACTGGACCGTTAGCTGCTGCTGATCTTCGTGGCCTGAACCCTGACCCTGCTCTACGCACAACCGGGCCAAACGCTAGCGAGCAGCGCCCATCGTGCGCTGCTCGCTCTTCAGCCGAAGCTCTACTTGGGCCACCTGCTGCACCTCTTCACAAAAAACGCGGAATTTCTCAGCCAGCAGAGCTATTCATTGTCTTATACGAGATGCACCTCCTGAGTATCACTCTTGTTGCTTGGAGACGTGATGGTGACTCAGTTCAGTCTCCGTCTGCTGAACTCTTGCTTCCAGTACATGTTGTCGCTCCGTAGCCTTGAGCTCGTTCTTCTCCAGATTGGCCAGCTTGGCCAGATTCTGTTCCTCCTGTTGTTCCAGAGATGAAATCAACTGGCATGTACTCTCTGCCTTCTGCTCAAGCTCAGCTCGTTGTGCAGCATGGGTGCGGCCGCCCTCCTCCAGTTCCCGTACACGTTCCAAAGCTACGGCTCCTAAAAGCTCCAACTGAGTGAGATTTCGCTCGCTCTGTTCATGAGCAACTTGGACCTGGAGGGTCTCCGTATCGTCCCTGACTTGCTGGAGTTTGGCTCTCTGTTGAGCAGTGTCGGCTTCACCCAGAGCTGTCGTAATCAGGTTTTGAAGTTCTTCCAACTGCTGCTGCACGACCTCACCCAGGGTACGTAGCAGGTGACCACTGACCTCCTCCAGGGGAGTGCCGATGACATCTGTCAGGATGTGTTGGATGGATTCCCGGAGTTCTGTGGCAATCCGGATCTGTGCCTCACTGGACTTCACGATGTCTCGGAGCGTGTCAAGGTGAGCTTGCCCCCCCTCTGTGGTAGTCAGTTGGGTAGCTTGCAACTGGGCCTGGGTTGCGGTCACCACCTGGTGCAGCGAGCGGGTAACCTCAATCTGATCCCGACCAGCAGAGATGATCTGCTCAAGAACGTCATGCTGGAGAAAGCCTGCTGCGCCTACATGCCGCCGGGCCAAGGTAAAGGAAGCGTTTTCGGCAACATTGCGGCGCTGCTCGGCCTGAGCGTCATTCTCAGAAGTTGCACCTCGCGTAGGACAATGAATAGCCGTGCTGGCCGAGAAATTCTGCGTTTTTCGTGAAGAAGTGCAGCAAGCGGTTGAGATACAGCT
>NZ_LMOM01000072.1 GCF_001424185.1 Deinococcus sp. Leaf326
TCACACCTCCAGAAGACCGCCTTTCGTCATTTTTGGCGATCCCCAAACCTGTTGAGGCTGTTCAGAACAGGGAAAACTGAAGTTGTCCTCTACTGAGGGCACTCATCACCTTCGGCGTGAATCTTCCCCTGACCCCCGCGGCCGAGGGTGGGGCGACTAAAGACCCCTTCAACTTCTCCCTCAACGTGACCGCAGTCCAAGACGCTGCACCACTCGTCGCGATGACTTCGGTCGTCAAACAGTGGGATGCGGTGGCAAAGACTTTCGGGAATTACGTCAAGTTCCCTACACGGACGTATACCGAGAATGGCGCGACGACCACACGGAGCCTGCCCGCGTATTACGACCTCAGCACCCTGGATGGCTCGACGACCGCCAAAGTCTTATGCGCTGGCGATGCGAACATGAGCGTGACGAACATCAGTACCGCGACCTTCCCAAATCGGTGGCGAGTCCAGCTCTTCGCTTTAGGGGATCACACCCTAAGGGTCTTCGCGGGAATGAGCTGTCCGACGGACGGGAGCCCACTCCTCAGCCAGGCGGTGACGGGGGTGGGGACCGTCGGAACCAGTATCGCCACGGGCATCAATCATAGTGTGGCCCTGAAGGCCGACGGGACAGTCTGGAGCTGGGGCAGGAACACCTTGGGACAACTGGGGGATGGCACGACCACGAACCGTACTACGCCAGTCACGGTGACAGGCCTCTCCAACGTGGTGAGCCTCGCTGGGGGTGCCAATCATAGTCTGGCGCTCCGGGCGGACGGAACCGTCCAAAGCTGGGGCGAGAACACCTTGGGACAACTCGGGGACGGGACGGACACCCAACGAAATACGCCCGTCGCTGTGAACGGCCTGTCTGACATCGTCAGCATCGCTGCGGGGAGTAATCATAATTTGGCGCTCCGCGCAGACGGGACCGTTCAAAGCTGGGGCTTTAATGGCGCTGGGCAATTGGGGGATGGCACGACCATGACCCACCACACTCCGTTCACGGTGACGGGCCTCTCCAACGTGGTGAGCCTCGCTGGGGGTGGCAATCACAGTCTGGCGCTCCGGGCGGATGGGACCGTTCAAAGCTGGGGCGGGAATAACTTTGGGCAACTCGGGGACGGGACCACCACTACGCGGGGCACGCCGGTTGCCGTCAGCGGCCTGAACGCGATCACAAGTATTGCTGCAGGCGCCGGGCACAGTCTGGGGCTCCGGGCGGATGGGACCGTTCAGAGTTGGGGCCAGAACACCGTCGGACAACTCGGGGACGGGACGACCACGAACCGCAACACCCCTGTCACGGTCAGCAGCCTGAACGGGATCGCGAGCGTCTCTGCAGGTGGCTATAGTTTGGCGTTGAGGATGGATGGGACCGTCCAAAGCTGGGCGTTGAACTCCCAAGGGCAACTGGGTGATGGCACGAGCACGAACCGCAACACCCCCGTCACGGTCAGCGGCCTGAGCGGGATCACGAGCGTCTCTGCGGGCGCCTACCACACTTTGGCCTTGATGGCGAATGGAATTATCCAAAGCTCGGGGTTGAACAGCTCTGGGCAGTTAGGGGACGGGAGCACCACCTCGCGGCTGACGTCTGGCCCCGTGGGCGGTCTGAGCGGGGTTGCGCAGCCGACACCCTGATCAGCATGGGCGGGCGCGGTTCTCCCGACGTGGGCCCCAAGCTGCATGACCCACAACGTCGGCAAGGGGGCGATGGATCCCTTGCCGCGCTCAAGGAGGCACCTGCCACCTTCCCGCTGACAGCGCACCTCTCCATGCAGCACACTGTTGCCATGACCAAACCCGCGAAGAAGGCCGCCCCCAAGACGAACGCTGCTCCGGAGCCCAAGGCCGCCCCCGAGAAGAAGACTGCCGCTGCCCCTGCACCCGCCCCGGCCACCCCGGCCGAGAAGGGCAAGCTCGCCAAAGCCGAACTCACTGAGCAGATTGCCCAGCACACCGGCCTCTCCCGCAAGCAGGCGAACGAGGCCTTCGATGCCATGGTCGAGGTCCTGGTCGATACCCTCAAGAGTGGCAAGAGCGTCGGCCTCCCCGGCCTTGGGACCCTCAGCGTCAAGGAGACCGCCGCCCGCACCGGCGTACGCCCCGGAACCAGCGACAAGATTCAGATCCCCGCTGGGAAGAAGGTCGCCTTCAAAGTCGCCGCGAGCCTCAAAGGCACCCTCTAACTTCCCCACACTTCAGGAGGCCTCCGGGCCTCTTTTTCTTTTCCCGCACGCCCGGCCCAGCAGAGCCGCCCACACGCTCACGGGCGTGTCGTCTTGCCTGGTGAGGCACAGATTCACGTGGGTCTTTTTCCTGAATCCATTCGGACGGGCAGCTCTGTCCAACAGCTGGCGTGCGCTTGCGCCAAGGCGTCGCGCAGTTCAGGCCCAAGAAAAAACTCCGGAAGAAGTACGCCGGTCGAATCGTCCGGAGGGACACTCACCCTCCAGCGACCGGCGTACTCCCTCCTCGGAGGACTCCCCCTAGTTCTTTGCCGAGAGAATGGACCACTCCCCTCAGGCTCTCTCTCTGATCCACGGAGGAGGTGACGCCCAAGCCCCACCCCTGCGCCAGCTTCAGGGCATCGGCTGCACCGCCCGCCATCCAATACTGGCAGGGGTGTTCCGTTGCGCTTTGTAATCCCCGAGCTGCACATAAAAGTTATCGCCCCAAGTCCATATCATCCCGTCTGCCGTCAAGGCCACACTATGACGCTGCCCCCCCGCGAGGCGGGTCATCCCACTCAGACCACTCACGGCGACCGGCGTCTTCCGATTGATGGTCGTGCCGTCTCCCAACTGCCCATAATCGTTCCTGCCCCAGCTCCATCCTGTCCCATCCGCCTTCAATGCCAGACTATGCGCATCACCCGCAGCGATGCTCGTGACCCCGCTCAGGCCACTCACCATGACCGGCGTGGATCGATTGATCCCCGTGCCGTCTCCCAGTTCACCGAAGCCATTAGAACCGCTGCCCCAGACCGTTCCATCCGCCTTCAAGGCCAGCGTGTAATTCCCACCCGCACTGATGCTCATGACCCCGCTCAGGCCGCTCATGGCGACCGGCGCTGTCCGATCCGTGAGCGTGCCGTCCCCCAATTCCCCATTTCTGTTGTACCCCCAGCCCCACACGGTCCCGTCCCCCTTCAAGGCCATACCCCGAGCGAAAGACGCAGAGATGCTCATGACCCCACTCAGGCCAGGAATTGTTGCAGGCAGGAGTCGTTGGGTGGTGGTGCCGTCCCCCAGTGCCCCATAGCCACCCGCGCCCCAGCTGAAGACGGTCCCATCTGCCCGGAGTGCCAGACTGTGACTTGAACCTGTGGCAACGCTGACGATATCCGAGAGGCCCTGGACCGGAACAGGCAAGGGTCGTTGGGTGGTGGTGCCGTCTCCCAGTTCCCCAGAACTGTTATCGCCCCAGCTTTGGACGGTCCCGTCCGCTCGGAGCGCCAGATTATGCGCAGTGCCCGCAGAAACGCTGGTAATTCCGCTCAAGTTCTCCACCTGGACTGGCGGAAGCTTAGAGGCGGGAGTCACAACGCCTAGCTGCTTATAGGTGTTGTCGCCCCAGGCGATGACGGTGCCGTCCGCTCGGAGCGCCAGACTGTGGCGCCAACTGGTAGAGATGCTGGTTTCACTGTTCCCGACCCCCGTCACCGTCTGGCTGAGCACGGGCCTGCCACTGGCTGGACACGTCATGCCCTCGAACACCTTCAGGCTGTGCTCCCCCAGGGAGAGCAGTTGCACCCGCCACCGGTTCGGGAAACTCGCCGTGCTGATGTTCGTCACGCTCATATTCGCGTCACCCGCACACAGCACTTTCGCGGTCGTAGAGCCATTCACATTGCTGAGGTCGTAATACGCAGGCAGACTCCGCGTGACCGCTACCCCGTTCTGCGTATACGTTCGCGTGGGGAACTTCTCGTAGTTGCCCAGGGCTCGAGTGGACGTATTCCACTGCTTGACGGCGGAACTCAGCACCGCGAGGGGCAGCGCATCCTGCACAGCGGTCACATTGAGCGAGAAACTGAAGGGGTCCTTGGCCGCGCCACCGTTGGCCGCAGCAGTCATGGGCACGTTCACCCCGAAGGTGATGAAGGCACTGTCCCCTGAGGCCATGAGGGTCGTTCCTCCAACCGAAGGTGGTGTCGTGAGCCACCAGCCCGTCTGGCTCAGGGTCTTGATGCCTTTGCCGGTGATGTCCACTGTGCTGACATCGAGGCCGGTCAGTACGGCATTCGCCTGCGGATCCGCAATTGCAGTGTTCGTCGAAGCGTTGATGGTCTGACCTTGAACCAGGGAGAGTGTACTGATGGACGCGCTGGCGTCCGAACCATCGAAATACCAGACGTTCGTAAAGACGCTGTCGGTGGGACTGCCCTGGGGGACCACGGCTACGAACTTCGGATTGCGCAGGGTCTGGCCGGTGTTGTTGGTGACCTTGTAGGTGACGCGGATATGCCGGATGCCTGTCGCCTCGACTGCGAAGGTCTGGACCAGAACGCGCGAGAAGCTGAATTGGTCCGGTGCACTGACGAGATCCTGAGCGCCCAGACCACTGGACGGCAAGGACTGAACCTGGCTGGTGGGGGCGCTCGTTCCGACCCCGGTGAAGTCGATCTGGAAGACGCCGGGGAGGGCCTGCTGAGCCGGCGTACCCGGCGCCGTGGCTACCGGAAGAGTTGTGGTTGGCACGGTCGCGGTCATCTGCCCACAGGCAGCGAGCAGGAGAGCGGGGAGCAGCAAGGGTAGGAGGTGTCGGCGCATGGTCAGAACTCCGTGTCGAAGGGGGAGGCGTTGTAAGCGTTGCTCAAACTGATCGGAATGGAGATGGCGAGCGTCACTGTGGTCCAGGCGCCGAGGGGTGTCAGGGAGGGCGCTTCGTAGGGCGTGAGGATCGCTGGAGCATGCTCAGAACAGACGACAGAGAGGAGGGAATTCGTGATGGGAGATGTCACAGACAACCTCGAAGGATGGAAAAGCAGGGGGAAGGAGAAAGCAGGCGAACTCTTCTTCACATCATATGAATGAGGCGTTAATGACCCGTAAAGAAGCGTCCTCGCCCCTATTCAGAAGCATCCTCATCTGTATTCCAACCGCCCCCACACGCTTGTCGTCCATAACGCAGGGTCGCCCGTCTAACGGGTGCCCCTTACTAGGGCATGTGCGCATTGGCAATCCATGACCTGAGCTGATCCATACAGTTAGGACATGCCGATGCTCTCCCTCGATGTGCCCGACTACAGTCCGCTTGAGTGCCAAATGGGACGAAGGATTCCAAATTACCCTTCACATTGAGGATGGCGAGGTGTACCTGCTGAGGTTCCCCCCTCGGTCGGTCCAGTCCGGTTGCAAAGACAGCGTACCTCAGCCCGCCTGAAACAGGCGGGCGTATTCATTCGGTGAGCGGTCTTCCAGAGAGCTGTGTGGGCGAACCTCAGTGTAGTC
>NZ_LMOM01000073.1 GCF_001424185.1 Deinococcus sp. Leaf326
TCCAGACTTTTCTCTGCTTTCCCATGGTGATCTCCAGTCTGCTCGTCCCTCGCATCACAAGGGTCAGGTTCTGGAAGTCATCTCTGGAGCATTACCGGGTGCCGGGTGGAACGTTGGGCCACATGCCCCTCTAGGTTCCTACTCTCGACACGACCACCGAGATCACCCCACGTGACGACAGCGTGTGGGCAAAACGATCGGCCAGCATCTTGCCGGCGACCGACACTCTGATCCGCAATGCGATCGCTGCACTGAAGAGCGAAGGCCAGTTGATATGGCTCGAAGCGTTGACGATGGCACCCGAGATTCACCACATCGTTTCGGAAGTCGTAGGCAAGGTGGCGCCAGAGATCAAGGGGACGTCGGCGCGCGAGCTGGTGATCCTGGTTTCTGCAGCAGGACTTGTCGCCATACCTCCCAGTTCCCGTGCGCCGTTGGCTCACCTCTCAGAGCCTGCGTACGATCGTCACCCAGGTGCAGAGCGCAAACGAGATTTGGGTCAAGCCGAGACTGAAGACGAAGATCTCGGCTGTCGTTCCATCGCGGTGATCTAAGCTGAGTCGCTCGTCTCGTGCTGCGTTGCCCTGATGAGCAAGGTCCCATCTCTGACTTCAGCCGAGTGCCGAGTCGGATATGGGGCCTTTTTGTTTTGCTCTCTTGGAAAAAAGGGGGGATGACCCGAGGGGGAAGCACCGCCGGTCGCAGGCCGGGGGTGTCCGTCCGGGCGATTCGAGGGGGCATCCTTCAGGAGATCTCCTTCCTGGGCATCTGTCTTCCGCCACACGTGGCCCGCCGATCAACATCAACACAGAGTCGCGGATGCACGCGCGCCTCCTTCTTCTGGGGCCTCTGTCTAGGAACTGGAGGTGCCAGGCCCCCCACAGCCAGGCTGAGGCCAGGGCGGGGAGAGGGTGAGCAATTGGTGAGTGTCGCTGATTTATATTCCAGAGCGCTTTATAACGGCTTGCATGGAAAAGGGGTGATGTAAGGGTTTTATGTGCGCTGGGCGCGGCTGCGGGGGCAGTCAGGAGCACAATTACATCACGGGTGATGTTGCGTAAATGTAAATCCATGTAAACCCAATTTCGCCTTCAGCTCAACCCTCATATCGAAAGATGCGGGCAAATATGAGATAGGCCTGAGCTAGGCGACCCCATTCTAAAGGCCAGGCGGCCACATCGAAATGCGTGAGTGAAAGATGAGTACCGATGATTTGAATTCCAGAGTAGTTGAGGAACTGAGGTTGCTCTCGAGGGTGATGTAACGGTTCTAACCGCGCTGGGTGCGGGTGGAAGGGCAGTTAGGAGCGCAATTACATCACGGGTGATGTCGCGTAAATGTAAATCCATGTAAGCCCAATTTCGCCTTCAACTCAGCCACAACACCGGAAGATGAGCAGCAATATGAAGCTAGGCTGAGTATGAGAAGATATTTCTAAACTTCCCGTGAAGGCCCCGTATCGATACGGTATCGATACCGTAACTGATCCCGTATCGCTCACCGCGTTGATTACCGCTTTGATCACTACCTTGATTACCGCGTTGTCTACCGCGTTGATTACCGCGCTGATCATGGTGTGCTGTGCAGGAACGAGACGACCCCGCGCGGGTGTCGGGGACCTGGGGTGCGCTTGAGTTCAGAGGGTCAGGAGGACGGCGCTGAATTGGAAGGCGCGGGCACGGACCCCCAGGTTCATGGTCACGCCGGCCGCGACCTCACGCGCTTGGGCCTTGGGGAGTTGGTCGACGAGGAGGACCCACTCGCCGGGTCGGCGGACTTCGACGGCCCAGTCTCGTTGGGGACGGTAGGTTTTTTGTCGGGTGCGGGAGGCGCTTCGGCGTTGGTGGCGTGGATGTCGGGGGGCATCAGCGGGAGGGCGGAACCTCACGTAGGCTCAGCCTCGTTCGGTCAATCGCACATTGCTCAGGCGACCTGATCGCCCGAATGTTCCGACCCACTTCCCTGGCCTTTCCCACCTCCATGCTTCCGAGGAGGCGTGCACCGCGTCCCCGCAGCAGAGCAACCAGGTCAACCGAGCACGCCGCCTCCCGCATCCGGCACCCGCTGCGACTTTAAGTCCACGACCATCAACTGTTCCGCAAGCCACACCGCGCACGAAGCCCAAGCGCCGATCACCGTCGCCGTCAACACTTGATGACTCGGACTGCGCAGCGACTTCAATCCCTACACCTCCACTCCGAACGCATCTCCGTACGTCACGCGCACCCAACGAGGCATCATCGGTAACAAGTCGTGCGCTGCCGAGATTGCTGCACCGAGCGCGACGTACGCCCGGTGGCCATGACGCTCCATCCCCTCGCGCAAGATCTGCAGCAAGGTCAGCTCGTCGGTGGACTCCAATCCTGAGTTGCGGTCATGTCACTCCTACCAAGAAGAGAGGCCGCGTCTTTGAGCACAACCCCGGTGAACGTTCAGTCCGTCGTGCGGTCCTACCAGAGCGCCGTCCATTGCGCAGCTCTTCCGGCGACATCCGCTCCACTTCATTGAGCAGCATGCCCGCGCACTCTGTCGGATGACTGAGCTCGGTATCAGAGGGATCAAGATTCAACAGCAACGCCCGCGCCTCGTACTCTGGCAGTTCGAAGATCAAGGCCTGTGCCTCGACCTGCCTCACTTCGAGTTCCATGTCGGCCACCAACGGACGGGGCAGCCACCCCGCTCGGCCAACGCTGACGCCTCCTCGAACAGCATCGCGCGCGGGTCCTCGTCACTCGCGTTGCTCTCCGAAGGCAGGCCTGCGTCCAATCACAACTTCAGCAGCGCCTTGGGGTTGCATCGTTTCAATACGCCTTGTCCAAGACGAGCCCAGCTCCAGGGACCGTCGTGCTGAGGAGAGCCACCCCTGAATCGTCACAGAGGTGTGGATGCCCTCTGCCATGAACGAGTCGTGTGATGTCTGCAGCACTTCGTCGGATAACGTCGGCAGAGCAGGCAACACGTCGCGCAGTTCGTCCTGTCCCACCGGGCCATTCGCAACGGAGAGGTCAGCCGGTGGCACAGACCCCAGGAACGGCGCGCACTTCTCCATGACTTCCTCCACGGCTGCACGCACCGCCGGAGTGTCGACCAAGTCCCAGCCTTCGGAGCTGCAACCCCGCCGCTACAGACAGAGGGGCGCGCGCGATCCAGTCTCTGAGGTGACGCCTCCCGCAGACCGGCGTGCTCTCTGGCGCGGCTGAGGTCGCCAGCGCTGCAGCCATCGGTCGGCTGCCCGTTCCACTCCGCGACGTCGCTGATGCACGAACCTCGGCGGCCGCCCTCGCCGGACGGGTCGGAGCAACAGCACCGCTCGTCAACGCCGAGGTGCGCTCAGGCTCTCGTACGTCGGCACCACCTGCGTTCCCTCGAACGAGGAGGTCGCCACGCTGACGCTCAGGTGGCAGCCTGGGCGCTGTGGGCCACGGAGCTATAGATGACCGGCCACGACCTGGGCGAGCCCGGCGGCTGACTCAACTTCGACTTCTCCGGGGCCGTGCCGGTGGAGTAGGCTCTGGACCCATGACTCAGCCCCCAACCCCGCTCACCTTCTGGCAGGCCCGCGTCCTGCTCCTGCTCACCCTCGAGCCACAGTCGGTCGACGAGGTCTCCAGCCGCATGGCCGAGCGGGGCGCGGTGCTGAACAACAGTCGCGTGCGCCAGTTGCTCGACGAACTGCTCGCGGCCGGGCTGGTGACCCAGGTCCCCCGCAAGGGGCACGCGGGTACCCGGTACGGCCTGGGGGTGGTGCCGGCGGTCGACACTGCGCTCGATCAGGCCTACGAGATCGTCGCGTCCCAGTCCTCCTGACCTCCCCTAGGGCCATGGCCCAGCAACTGATCCTGACCCCGGTCGCCCCCGAAGGCGCGCAGCTCGACCTCGCCTTGTACGGGGCACGTGGCGTGTGATCGGCACCGTGAGCTTCAGTTGCGATGCCAAGCCATCAGACTGAGGCAGACCGCCGCAGGTGCTGCGGTGAAGAGTGGAGCGTGCCATCTGGAAATTCATCCTGGCCGCTCTCTCTGTAAGTGAGATCCCACGCAGTACCGCCTCTTCAGTTCAGGTCAAAGTCACGCATCCGGCGCAGCAGCGCATTCGTGAGCTGTACGGTCCGACTGTGAATTCCCGAGAGTTCCCAGGGTCGTGCGGGGACGAGATCTTCTTGCCCCTGTGTGGGAGACGCCCAGTAGAAGAGCTCACTCGGCGTAATGGTTTCCCCGGCCAGGCTCACCGTATTCAACCAGAAGGTGTCATGGGGACCAAAAAAAATCAGGAAGAGATGTCTGGCGCCCAGCGGATGACCGAACAGGCTCTCTGCTGTGAAACTCAGGACCCCCTGATACGTCGAGTGGCCGATCTCGGTTTGCATCTCGACCTCGGCCGCGAAATCCCCCCAGAGCATTTTGGGCTGCTGGGACGTATCGCTGAACTGGAGCGCCGCCACGTAATCGTCCCAGGTAATCAAGGTCTCGGGGGCGTCGAGCAGGGCTTGGCGATAGAGCGGCTCGAAGGTCGAGTCAATATGCATGGCCTGCTCGGTGGGTGATGCCTGGGTGCCCACCAACTGGGCATACCAATGCTGCAGGAGATCACTGGTATGCCAGTGAAATCCCAATCCCTGTGCGGCATCGCTCAGCAGCTGCTCCCGGAGGGCACTCATGCGGACCCGCCCGTACCGTTTGCCGGAGCAGGGCCCGCCAAGGCTGGGGCAAGCCTCGTAGTTATAAAGGCCTGAAAACGAGGGTTCTGGAGCCGGCTCATAGGCCCAGTATGCGGGAGTGCGGTGGTCCTGGGACTGCCCTTTTAGAGAGGCTGTGACATGGACACTCCCAGATCCTCACGTCTGGGAGCGCCTTTTTCATCCTCTATATGTGCCACTCCTGAGGAGAAGGAGGTCTACCAACGGACTGAGAGAGAGATTCTCTCGAATCTTCGCTGTCAAATCAGGGGTACCCACTACCCCTCGGAACCACTTGAAGGCCCCCTCCTGGCCTTCCTGTGAGCGAGCAAATTTTTTCTTGCAAGCGAACTGTTCCTTGGTCAAGACGGAGGTGGTGATGCCCCAACGTGGGTAGGGTGGATAACAGGGCCCGAGCCGGCGGTGGAGATGGAGCGGCAGGTCGGGGCCTCGGGACAGGGTGTTGGCGACGAACCGAGGCTCTTATTGTTGAGGGTGACTAATCTCTCTTAGTCAACACCCCATACACGCTACCCTCCCCCCATGACCCTCGTCCGCCCTACTACCGCGTTAGCCTGGTCGGATCTCACCGACCAAGCGTTACGGGTCCGCGCCACGGAAGCCGCAGCCACTTACGACACCCAGGCACTCACCCAAGTCCTCACCGCCTACCTCCACCTGCTGGTGTACGTGCTGGANCCTCCCCCCATGACCCTCGTCCGCCCTACTACCGCGTTAGCCTGGTCGGATCTCACCGACCAAGCGTTACGGGTCCGCGCCACGGAAGCCGCAGCCACCTACGACACCCAGGCACTCACCCAGGTGCTCACCGCCTACCTCCATGCCGGCAGCAAGAAGGGGGCCCGCACCAGTCCCAAAACCGTCGCCGCCTATCAACTTGCGGTGCGCACCTTCGTCCCCTGGGCTCAGAGGAGTGGAATGCAACTCCTCCGTCCGGGGCACCGGGATGGTGGCCGCTACCTCGCCCACCTCCAGACCTCGCCGGGGCGGGGCGGAATTGGTCACCTCTCGCCCGCTTCCGTCGCGCAGTACTTCGCTGGAGCGCGGGCGCTCTACCGTGCCCTGAGGTGGGCGGGGGTCACCCAGCTCGATCCGTTCACCGATACTTCCGCACCTGCCGACCCGACGCCTGGCATCGTCAAGAATCCTCCCTACCTCGAAGAGATCGAGCGCGTCTTGCCCCACTGCACCCCGAAGCTCGCGGCCTTGCTTCTCCTCTGCGCGCACTCCGGTCTCCGGGTGAGTGAAGCGCTTGCGGTGCGTCCGTCCGACGTGCAGGGTCGGGATCTGACCGTCCGTGGCAAG
>NZ_LMOM01000074.1 GCF_001424185.1 Deinococcus sp. Leaf326
TTCACCAGGACGACCCAAAGGGAAGTATTCAGGCCGAGCG
Source organism: Deinococcus sp. Leaf326 (assembly GCF_001424185.1). Classification (NCBI taxonomy): domain Bacteria; kingdom Thermotogati; phylum Deinococcota; class Deinococci; order Deinococcales; family Deinococcaceae; genus Deinococcus; species Deinococcus sp. Leaf326. The sequence continues at coordinate 41 of NZ_LMOM01000074.1, forward strand.
CCTCGCTTCCCGGCTCTGAAAAAGACTGCCTGACGGCCTTCGTCCCCATAACAGGCGACCGCGACAAGCGCGGTCGGCTTAAATCACGAGCTAAGCCGCCAGGACCTGTACGTGGGGAAGGAAGCGAGCCTGCACGCCCTGAACCTGCTGTGGCGGTTGCTGCGGGACAAGGAATTGACGGATCACGCGCGGTACTTCGACCAACGCCAGGGCACCCTGGGCGTGCGGCCGTGTGCGCCTAAGCCCCGGGCGAATCGGCAGCGACTTGACAACCCACCAGAACCGGCGACCACTCCCGTCATCGATAGAGGACCCGAACAAGCTCCTCAGATCGCCGCGTTGACTCCGCTCCTGGGCGCGCTGGTCCAGGACCCTACGGTGCTCTCCGCCCCGGAACGCGATCTCCTGGCAGGTCTGCTCAGCACGTTCACGCCCCATCGTCTCGCGGAGCTTCAGAGTCAGATCGGTGAGGCGACGCCACTCATCAGCGAGGGAAGCGGGTCGCCAATGGCCTTCACAATAAATTAATTCTGAGAGGCTTGTCTATACCTCTCAATCCCTTAATACGTCTGGGTTAAATTGCTTAAAAACATATTTTATCGCCCTATTTAGTTATTTACATGTAGCTTCTTGTTCACTCTCCGGTAGTTTCTTGTTCAGTGCCCGGTAGTTTCTTGTTCAGAACTGGCCGGGCCACCCGGTAGTTTCTTGTACGATTTACGCTCATATCATTTCTATATATCTCTGTTATGTCCCAAACATGTAGTTTCTTGTTCAGTTTTAGGTGTTTTCCGGTCCCTCTCCTTGGTGTCACCGGTAGTTTCTTGTTCAGTTTCCGGTAGTTTCTTGTTCAGGGCGGGCCAAAAACCCCGTCTGGCACGAACAAAACTCAACGCCCTTGCTGCTGCATTCTTTTAATCTTTTCAGAGCTTTTAAAAGATCTTTGCAACAGCAGGACCGAGAGGCAGGACAGGCGGGCCCCTGCGCTGCCCCCCCCAGGCGCCTCGCTTCCCAAGGTCAATGGCCCTGACAACCAGAACGGCGGTGAAGGTGAGGTGTGCGCTTTAGACTCTGTACATGGCTCAGGAGCGAGGGATGACTCGGTACGGTTTCGACGAACGGAACCTTGCACGCATCAACCCTGTGCTCGCGCTCCAGCGTGTCGGTCCCGAACTCACCGGGTGGCACAAGTCCACCACCATCGATGGGCTGGGCCTGATCAAGCTGACCTGCGATGCCGGGCAACGCGTCGTCCCGCACGGCATCGACGCCGACATCATTTTCGCCCTCCTCACCGCCTACGAATTGGACGGGCGGTCCACAGACCGCGTCATTCAGATCTCGCTCGGGCGTCTCTGTACGCTGGGCGGCCTGTACCGCAGCACCGACATGTACCAGCGCATTCAGGACTCCCTGGAACGCCTGGCCTACGTGAAGTTCAAGGTCGAGTCCTGTTGGGGCATCGAAACCAGCAAAGGCTGGAGTTGGACCAGCCTCATTTTCGGCATCATCGAAGATATTCAGGCCGGCGATGTTTCCGACCTGGGATCGGTCGGCTCCTATTCGCCCACCACAAACCTGAAAATCCAGCTCGGCAAGAGAATCGCAGACTCGATCAACCGCAATCACACGCGTAGGGTCGATCTGAAGTTCTACACCGGGCTCTCCAGTCCCCTCGCCCGTCTGCTGTACCGGTCCCTGCAGGAGCAACGCCAGATCGGAAACGGCTCCCTCTTCAGTGTCGAGATGAAGGCCTGGGGGGAGCATCTCGGATTCCGTGAAATCGACAAAGGGAAGGCCAGCACCGTCGCCGGCATCCCAGAAACCAAAGTCGTGCTCACCAGCCGCATTCGGCGAGCGCTCGAGCCCGCTCATAAAGAACTGATCCGGAAGAACTACCTGAAAGAAGTCACGTACGTCGGCTCGGGTCAGCATCAGGTGATCAACTACGTCTACTCCAAAGATCATCCAACGCAACTGGTCGATTCCCGTGTCGTCGCCCAACTGACCTCTTGCAAAATCGCAGAGAAACAGGCGAACGAGCTGGCGGCGAAATACAGCAAAGCAAGAATCGAAGCGGCGATTCAGAAATATAACCAGCGGATCGCTGACGGCTATTCCCCCAAGAACAAGCCGGGCTTCCTCATCTCTCTTCTGGAGCGAGCCGAGGATCAGCTGGACCTTACCCTTCAGAACGAGGCCAAGACGCAGATCGCTGTGACGGCCTCCGTCCCCATGCTGGAGGAGGCAGAAGGCGTCTCTGGGCCGACCGAGGAACAGCGGGGCATGCTCCACCGGATGCTCAAGAAGACCGCCCTACCCGAGGCCACCACCGCTCGGCTGATCGACGCTGTCATGACCAGTCAGCTCCCCCTGTCTGAAGTTGTGACCCTGAGCGTCTACAAGGACGCCGCGCTCGCTGCTCATGTCGCAGCGCTGCTCGCTCGACTGCCCAGCCCTGATGGTAACCATTGACCCTCCCCCAGAGGGGAAAGGCAAGAGAATGCCCGTAGTGAATCCATCTTGTTTCAGTGGGGTGAAGAGACCATGACCTCCTGGCCTACTCCCGCTCGTGACATCCCGGCCTTCTTCACGCCGCAACAGCAGCAGTTCATGACCGCGGTGCGCACCACCCGCCAGCACATCTTCCTTCGGGCGACGGCCGGGGCAGGGAAGACCACCACCCTCGTCGAGGCTGCCTGGCACCTCCCCCAACCCGGGGTCTTCTTCGCCTACAACAAGCACGCGGTCGCCGACCTCCAGCCCCGCCTGCCCTCCAGAATGCGCGCCCGCACCCTCCACGCCCACGGTGTCATGCTCCTGCGCCAGGCCACCGGGCGCGACATCGTGCCCCACGAGGACAAGGCCCGTAAGGTCGCTCTGCTCGCCGGCGAACGCCGTCATACCTACGTCGCCGCCCTCGCCTGGAGCAAAGCCCGCGAGGAAGGCCTGCGCACCCTCGACGTCGACACGGCCGCTTACCTCACCAGCCTCGTCGAGTGGCCGGGGTCTCCGGAAGCATTGATCCATCTGATCCCCCGGATGCATGAGATCGGTCAACGACTCTGGGAGCAGCAGGACCTCGCGGACTTCACCGACTTCCTCTGGCTTCCTGCCACGAATGGCTACGGCGCCGCGAGCCTTCAGGTTGCCCTGGTGGATGAGGCCCAGGACTTGACCCCTCTCCGGCAGGCGTTCATTCTCCAGCTGCTCGGCCTGCCTCGGGGGGCGACCCCTGGACGCCTCATCTTCGTAGGAGACCCGGATCAGTCTGTTTATCAGCACGCTGGGGCGGACAAAGAAGCTCTGGAACGACTCAAAAGCCGTGCGAACGCCGTCGAGTTGCCCCTGTCGGTGTCCTTCCGCTGCCCTCGTGACGTGGTCGCTTACGCCCAGGCCTACAGCGGCTTCATCCGCCCCGCGCCGAGCGCCAAGCCCGGCACCATTGAGCATGTCAGCGCTGCGGACGCCACCTTCGAGCGCGGCGACGTCGTGCTCTGCCGGACGAACGCCCCCCTCATCCGGCTCGCCCTCCAACTCATGGTGCAGGGCCGTTCCGTCTCCGTCGTGGGCCGGGACCTGGAGAAGCGGCTCGGCGAGGGCCTGCGGGACATCCTGCCGGCGACGGGCACCTACCTGAACGACGACGTGACCGAACTCGTTCGCGGGTATTACCACCCTAAAGCGGACCCCCTGAAGGAGCGCATCCGTCAGGGCGACCGCCCGGCCAAGCGGATCCTCACCGAGCTCCTCGACATCAGCAAGTGCCTGCGCTTCCTCGCCTGGATCGTGTCCCGCAAGGAAGGCAACGCGACGCTCCAGCAGGCCCTGACCCTCCTGGCTGCCCTATGCCGGGAACAGACGGATGCCGAGGTCATCCTGAGCAGCGTGCACCGCGCCAAGGGCAAGGAGTGGCCGCGCGTGACCCTCCTGTACCCCGAGATGATGCCCCTGGCCTCGGGTGACCCGGAGGAGGAGACCGCCGTGCAGTTCGTTGCGGTCACGCGCTCCCAGGACACGCTGCGCTTCGCGTACGGCAAAGAGTCCTGGGCGACCGGGTGGCGGGTCAAACCCGGTGGCCAGGTGCAGCCCCCACCGCCCTCGCGCAGCCGGGAGATCGAGGACGAGACGGCTCTGCTCGCGGGTCCACCCCCAGAGGTGTTGTCCCCCCAGGCGCCCACGTCGACAGCGCCAGAGCCTGTACAGGTGCAAGGGGGAGCGGGAGCCGACTCCCAAGCGTTGCCCCTCATCACTCCAGTGGCCTCCAGGGAGCCAGAGCTGCTCGGGCAGGCACGCACACCCTCGGAGCGCATGAGCCAGTCCAGCGTACCCGTTCAGTCGGCACCCGCAAGCGCCGTCACACCCGCAGCGCCTCCACCCTCCAGATGGACACAGATGGTGCCCAAGCCAGGGCACACCTCTCAGACCTCGGTCATCACGGAAGACGATCGGGAATGGGCCCTGTTCGGTGGGCCAGATACACTCGACCGTCAGGACCTTCAGGAGCGTCTCGAAGCCCTTCAAGAGGAGCCACGGCCCTTTTTGATGACCTGGGCGAAGACCAGCCTGGACCTCCTTCACCGGAGTGCGGAGGACACCGTCTCTGTACGGCTTGAGATGCTCGAACAGTTCGAGCAGGCCGCCCGGCTCGCCCGGCTGGCGGTCCCTCCAGCAACGACGACCGCCACCCAGCTGCGCGTCTGTGTCTTCGAGGGCGGCCTCGCCCGGATCCGAGTCGGCCGGGTGGTGCGGCGGCATGTGCGCTTCCTGCGCCTGGAGGTCGACGGGCAGGAACTCGTCTTCGAGCGGCGTTATGGCGAGTTGCTGGAGGGCGGGACACCCCTCACCCCGTTCATTGTGACGACGCCTCCAAGCGTGAGATGACTGCCCTCGGGTGCGTCCCCCTTACAGCACCGCATCCTGAACTTCTCGAAAATTTGCATTTCTATCCCGTAAGGCAGGAGCCATGACCGCTGGGGACTCCTTAAGAGGAGGCGGCTGGCGTGTGGACGCTGTCCTCAGGCCAGCCTTTCTCTGGTGATGTGCAAAGAACACATTCGGGATTTAACGGTGAGATAACGGTAATAGTTTACTTTGGTATAGTAAGGTATTAAGCTAATGTGAAGAAAATCACACATCGTCTTGTCATCGCCTCATTGCTGCCTCAGTTGAACGCAGCCCCGTAGGAGCCTCATGAATCAGCGTCCTGTACTTACCGAAGACCCCCGCACCGCAACCCAGACCCCAAGGGAAGGCTACCAAGCCCCCAAACTCACGGACCTTGGTAAATGGCAGGCCGTCACCCTCGTCATCAGCCTTCCTGTGGGGCCGGGGAGCAACGCCTTCAGCGAGCCGGACAGCTTTTTCAAGAAAGTGCAATGGTAGGCCGGTCTCTGACGCCGACACTCCCCCATGCTCAAGGAGGCCCCATGTTCCGTACCGCTGGCTGGCTGGCGGGCGCTGCCCTCACCGCGCTGCTCAGCGCCTGTACGTCCACACCCACGGCGCAGGCTCCGGCTCCAGTCCTGCGCTCGGTCGGNGCTGGCTGGCTGGCGGGCGCTGCCCTCACCGCGCTGCTCAGCGCCTGTACGTCCACACCCACGGCGCAGGCTCCGGCTCCAGTCCTGCGCTCGGTCGGMCTGGTCGAGCTGAGTGTTTCAGGCCTCAGCCAGGGGCAGCAGAGCCTCGCCCAGCCAGTCGCGCGGATGACGTCTATGTCGGCCGGAAGTGGCCTGCAGGCCCTAGCACTGGCGGACCAGGCCGACAGCCTCCAGTTCGATCCCCTGAGCGTCAGTGTCTTCAACACGGGCACGCGGGGCGCTGGGGGAGCGCGGTATGTCACCGCCACCTTCCGCGTCCGCAACGCCGACCAGCAGAACACCCCCGTCGCGCGGGACCGCAAGAACGTCACGCTGCTCGCCGTTCCGTGTCACCGCCACCTTCCGCGTCCGCAACGCCGACCAGCAGAACACCCCCGTCGCGCGGGACCGCAAGAACGTCACGCTGCTCGCCGTTCCGGTCGCGGACAGCCTGGGCACGACCGCCTTCCGCGCCGTCACGACCTTCGGCGGCTCACCGGTCGCGTCCGCGGTGGCCCGCACCATGACGCCCTCCCACGCCATGCGCTACGACCCCCTGAGTGCTCAGCCGGTCCTGTCTCCGGGCGGAGAGGACCTGCAGGTGTTCTCGGAGAACGACGTCCTGCCGGCCAACTTCTCCAGAAACGGCGCGCCCACCACCTACCAGGCCCTGGGGGTGACGACCGTTCTGCCCTACGGCTTCACCGTGCATACCCCGGCAGGCGGCCGGACCCTCCCGGCCAGTCCGGCCGCAGGGGTCTACAGCGGCCGGGTCACCCTCTCGGTNCCGTGGGCCTTCCGCATGAGCTTTCTGGTCATTGAGGACAGCGTGACCGCCGTCACCCAGTCTCTGGAGGAGCAGGCGCTCGGCAACACCGGGGTCAGTACCCGCGCCTCCGCCGTAGGCGCCACCGTCCTCAACGTGTTGCCGGGTACTACCCTCACGGCGGGGCCGGCGGGAACGACCCTGCGCAGGATCTGTCAGGTCCGCACGGCCGGCGCGGCTGGTGAGACTGGGGCGGCCTACCTTGTCAATTCCTGCCCCTGAATTTGGTGGCGTCAGCCCCCGTCCACGGCAAGCCTTTCTCCGGCTTTTTGCCCGAGGAGAACACCATGAGTGACGACCTTCGTCCGCCCCCCCGACCGGGGCGCCGCGCCCTTCGGCCCACGCCCGCGAGGCTGAGCTTCCTTCTCCCTGCGGTTTTGCTGGCGGCCTGTTCCGCTCCGCAGCCCCCCACCGCCGCTATCCCAGTGACGCCTTCTCCGGTCATGGGGACGGTGCCCGGCACCCCGGCGGAGACGGTTCCTGTCCCGACCGAGCAGTCGAAGCCCCTTCAGGCCCTGGGACTGGTGGAGATCAAGCTCAGTGGGCTGAACGATGACGGTACCGTCACCGCCAGCGTGCAACCGGCAGCCGGTCTGGGCGCCCAAGCACTCAGC